>DASWBR010000313.1:0-3811 GCA_036390495.1 Candidatus Deferrimicrobiaceae bacterium
CGGCCGCGGCGAGAACCAGCGCTGTCATCGCGCTCCTCCGGATGCCGGGGGCCGCGGCCCACGGGGGAACGCCGCGGCCCCTGTAGTGCGGGAGCGGCGCGTAGAGAAACAGCGCGGCGGCGAGGAAGGCCGGGGAGAGCCACGGGAGGCGCGGGGAGAGCCGGACCGCGAGGTGGATCGCCGCGACGACGGCGACGAACAGCAGAAGGGGCCGCGAGGGGAACGCCCCCTTCCCGGGTGGCGCGGGGGAAGCCGGCTCGTCCCGTCGATGCGACAATCGGTCCACCTCCGTTCACTCCGCCGGGCGGATGCGCCCGAACAGGTCGGGAAAACGGTCCACCGTGAAGTCCGGAGGCGACTCCCCGAAACCCGCCACGCCGAGGCCGTACGTCACGCCGCACGTGAACGTCCCCGCCGCCCTCCCGGCGAGGACGTCGTTGCGCGAATCCCCCACCATCACCGCCTCCCCGGGAACCGTCCCCGCCTGCCGCACTCTATGGAGCAGCCCCTCCGGGTGCGGTTTCTTGTTCGGGAAACTGTCGCCGCCGCGCACCTCGAAAAAACAGCCGTTCAGGGAGAGGCCGGCGAGGATCGCTTCCGTCATGTCCAGCGGCTTGTTCGTGAGCACCGCCATCCGGTACATCCCCGCCCATTTCCGGAGCGCGTCGGCCACTCCCGGGTACGGCCTCGTGGTGTCCAGGAGGTGCCGGCGGTAATAGGAGAGGAAACGCTCCAGAACTTCCGGCAGGAGGTCGGCCTTCCCGGGGGGGAGGGCCCGCCGGATCAGCATCATCGCCCCGTCCCCGATGTACGAATGGATCACCGGGTTCGGCAGCGGGGGGAAGCCGAACGATTCCAGGGCCACGTTCACGGCCACGGCCAGATCCTCTTTCGAGTCGATCAGCGTCCCGTCCAGATCGAACACCAGCAGCCGCGCGGCGACGTCCATAACGCCCATTGTAAAGAAAATCCCCGATGTGGGGGGCGGAACCCCCCCCCTGCCGGGCCTGTAAACCTTTCCGTTGTCCCGGAGGTTGACAGCGTCCCGGCCTCCGGGGAGAATGAAAGCCTTCGATTTTCCATGAGGAGCGGACCCTGGAATCGTTCTGGGAGAGGATTCGCGCGGAGGCGATGTCGGGGGAAGGGATCGGGGGGGCGGACGCCCTCGCGGTGCTCTCCCTCGCGAACGGCGACCTGTGGCGCCTTCTCGACGTCACCGAAGGGGTCCGCCGCCGTTTCAAGGGCGACGGCATCCGCCTGTGCTCCATCGTCAACGCGAAGTCGGGGATGTGCTCGGAGGACTGCTCCTTCTGCGCCCAGTCCCGGCGGTCGGCGGCGGAGATCCGGAAATACCCGCTTCTCGGCGGGGAGGAGATCTTCCGGGCGGCGGCGGCGGCGAAGGCGCGGGGTGCCCGCGAATTCTCCATCGTCGCCTCCGGCCTCGCGATGAGGAACCGGGAGGAGCTCGAGCGCGTGGGGGACGCGGTGGAGCGGATCCGGACGGAGCTGGGGCTGGAAACGTGCGTGAGCCTGGGCGCCCTCGAGCCGGGGGACGTCTCGTACCTGCTCTCCCGGGGACTGCGCTCGGTTCACCACAACCTGGAGACCTCCCGCTCCTTCTTCCCGAACGTGTGCACGACCCACGATTACGAGCTGGACGTGGCAGCGGTGCGGGCGGCGAAAGCCGCGGGCGCGTGGGTCTGCTGCGGCGGAGTGTTCGGCCTGGGGGAATCGGCGGAGGACCGCGTGGAGCTGGCCCTGATCCTGCGGGAGCTGGCGGTCGATTCCATCCCGGTGAACTTCCTGAACCCCGTTCCCGGGACGCCGCTTTCCGGTCGCCGGGACCTCACGCCGGGCGACTGCCTCCGGATCATCGCCATGCTGCGCCTGACGAACCCGACGCGGGAGATCATCGTGTGCGGCGGGCGGGAAGTGAATCTCCGGGACCTTCAGGCGCTGATGTTCGCGGCCGGGGCGACCGGGACGATGGCGGGGAACTACCTCACCACGGCGGGAAGGCCGGCGGAGGAGGACCTGCGGATGATCGCCGACCTGGGGTTGACCCTACGCTCCTGATTCCATGTCGCCGGACGCTCTGCCGCGGTCCGGCGCGGCGACCACCACCACGAGGAAACTCACGAAATAGAGTCCCAGCAGCGGCATGACCATCAGCGTCATGTTGTAGACGTCCGGCGTCGGGGTGATGATCGCCGCCAGGACCGTGCACGCGAGGATGGCGTGGCGCCACCGGTCCCGGAAGAACGACGGCTTGAGCCAGCCGATCCGGGCGAGGAAGTAGGAGAGGAGCGGGGCCTCGAAGGAGAGCCCCAGGGCGATCAGCATCGTCCCGCAGAAGGAGATGAACTTCTTCGCGGAGATGAGGGCCCGCACGTCCCGCGCCTCGAACCCCACGAGGAACCCGATTCCCGCCGGGAGGAGCAGGAAATACCCCAGGAGCGCCCCGCACAGGAACAGGGCGCTCGCGACGGCAACGACCGGCAGGCCCCACTTCCCCCACCCCGGCACCCGGGGGGCGACCACGCCGCGCCACAGGAGATAGGCGCAAAGGGGCAGGGTCAGCACGAAGGCGCAGTACAGGGAAAGGGACGCCAGCGCGATGAACCCCTCCTCGGGCGAGTAGGAGACGAGCCGCTTCCCCAGGAGCCGCACCAGGACGAGGAGGACCCGCTCCGAGAAGAGGAAGCAGGCCACGGCCAGGAGGAGGAATACGAGCGCGTACGCCGCAAGCCCCTTGCGGGCCTTCTCCACTTCGCCGATGACCGCCGCGAGCCGGTTTTCCAAGGGGGGAATCCCTTCTCCGGGGAGAGTCCCGGTGCCTCGAGGGGACATCTTACCGCAGAGGGAAGAACAGGAGAAAAGGAGAGTGCCCGTGCCGCGGTTCGACGCCGATTACGTCCCCCGCTCCGCCATGGCGATCTACGCACACCCCGACGACATCGAGTTCACCGTCGCCGGGACTCTCGCGAAGTGGGCCCGGGCGGGGTGCGAGGTCACGTACCTCCTGATCACCAGCGGGAACGTGGGAACGCACGATCCGGCGATGACGCGAACGGCGCTGACCCGGATCCGGGAGAGGGAGGAACGGGAGGCGGCGCGGATTGCGGGCGCGAAGCGGGTGGTGTTCCTGCGCCGGGACGACTGCGAGCTCGCGCCCACCCTCGGGCTCCGGAAGACGCTGGTCCGGCAGATCCGGAAATTCCGGCCGGAGGTGGTCCTGTGCAACGACCCGCAGGCCCTCTTCTTCGCGGACCAGTACGTGAACCATCCCGACCACCGGGCGGCGGGGCAGGCGGCCCTCGAGGCGGTGTTCCCGTGCGCGGAGATGCGGCTGTTGTGGCCGGACGCCGGACGCCCCCACAAGGTCCACGCGCTCTACGTCAGCTCCACGCACTCCCCGAACACCTGGATCGACGTGACGGGGACGATCGGGACGAAACTTGCGGCGCTCAAGGCGCACCGGAGCCAGCTGGGCGACCGGGATCTCTCCCCCCGGATCCGCGGCTGGGCGATGGACGAGGCGAGCCGGGCCCCCTTGCGGAAGGCGGGAGGGAAAGGGAAGGCGCGCCGTCCGGGGTTCGCCGAGGCGTTCCGGGTGATGCGGCTCCTGCGGGAGGACGTTCCCCCCGAGTCGTGACGGGACGGGCGGCTACCCCTCCGCGCGGTGCCGCAGGTGGCGCCGCACCCACCAGACGACGCCGGCCACGATCCCCGCGCCGATGACCAGGTCGAACCGGTGGAAATATTCCCTCAGGGTCGGCCAGTTCTCCCCCATCACCATCCCGATCCAGGC
>DASWBR010000314.1:0-2030 GCA_036390495.1 Candidatus Deferrimicrobiaceae bacterium
CTCCGACACCTCCGCGGACTTCTTCCGGGGGGACGCGTTCGTCCGCCTCCGCGCGAAGCCGGGAGACCGTTCGCGAAAGGATGTGACCGATCTGGCCGCCGCCGTAGAGGCTCTCCTTCCCGGAAGCGGGGCCCCGCCGGAGGAGGCTCGCGCCCTCTCCGGCCTCCCCGGGACGGTCTCCGGCTCGGTCATCTACCAGAAGCGGGCGATGCTAGGGTACGAGTGCCTGGCGCCGGGGTTCGAGGCGCGCTTCTCCCTTCCCGGCGCATCCGGCCATTACCTGCTTCTCCCGGTCCTCCCCGGGAGCGGCGCGGAACGGCAGGAGCGCCTCGCGCGCGAACTCCCGGGATACGCGGTCGAGAGCCCCGCCTTCTCCCGCGCCACGCTGCGGTCCGGGACGATTTGGATCACCCGTTCAGGAAGTTGTGTCGTGGCTGTCGCTGGAAGGATGACGGGCGAGGAGGCCGGACGGATCCTTGCCGACCTCGCATCCGCGGCGAAGGGTCCTTGCGCTTCCGCCCCTTGATTTCACTGCCAAATTCCGTGATCAGTAGTAAAATCGAATAACGCTCCAGGCAACATGAATTGAAATTTCTCAGCCCGGCGGCAATATGGACGAGAGCGCAGGCGCGGGGCGCCTGACCGGATCCCCGGCAGACAACGGATTCCTCCCGCAAGGAAAGACGGATCCCTCTCGCACTCCCGGGCCTCTTCGTACGGGGAAATGGCTCTCCCTCGCTCTCGGGCTCCTCCTCGTTCCCGCAGCCCTGTTCGGGGCCTACCGCAACAGTCCCGGACTGGCCCATGACCTTGCGGAGACGTTCAGCGCCATCGTCGCGTGCGGCACCTTCATGCTGACGTGGAACGCGCGGCGCATCATCGATAACCACTACTTCATCTTCCTCGGGATCGCCTACCTCTTCGTCGGCGTGATCGACTACCTGCACTGCATCTCCTTCAGCGGGGTCTTCGCATCGGGGCTTCACGGCGTCTCGATCGAATTCTGGTTCGCCTCCCGGTACCTCCAGAGCCTCGCCCTCCTCGCCGCCCCCCTGTTCGCCGTCCGCAAGGTCCAACCCGCTCCCGCCTTCGCCGGCATCTCCGCCGTCGCACTCGCCCTGGTCGGAATGGCGTATTACGGGATCTTTCCGGATTACTACGTTCCCGGGGAAGGGCTGACCTACGCCAAGCGCGTGAGCGACTACCTCGTTTCCGGGGTCCAGGCCGTCTCCATCGCCCTCCTGTGGGCGGTCCGCGAGCGATTCGACCGGGATGTCTTCCGTCTGCTGGTGCTGTCCGTTGTCTTCTCGATCGCCGCGGAGATGTCGGCCATCGTGTACACGGACGCTTTCGTGTACAACAGCGTGGCCGGGCACTCCCTCAAGGTGGCCTCCTTCTTCCTGGTGTACAAGGCGGTCATCGAGGCCGGCCTCGTCCGCCCCTACACCACGCTGTTCCGGAACCTGGAGAAAAGCGCGCAAGAGGTCCGTGTCGCCCGGGACCTGCTCGATTCGCAGGTCGTCGCGCGGACGGCGGACCTGAAGTCGGCGAACGCCCGCCTGGAGGAGGAGCTCGCCGAGCGGCGCCGGGCCATGGCGATCCGCGAGCTGATCCTGGACCTCCACCAACTCACCCGGCCGAAAGACAACGTCCGGGACCTCCTGTCCTCGCTCGCCGTGTTCCTGAAGAACCGCTTCGGCTTCGAGGCGGTCGGGGTCCGGTTCCGCGACGCATCCGATTACCCGTATTTTGCGACCGTCGGTTTCCCGCGCGAGTTCGTCCAGATGGAGGGGAGCCTGTGTTCCCCGGACAGGATCGCCCCCGGTGAGGATGCGACCGGGGAATCCGGCCCTTACGAGTGCGTCTGCGGAGCGGTGATCGAAAGGCGGCACGATCCGACCCTCCCCTTTTTCTCTCCCGCCGGCACGTTCTGGACCGACAACGCCTCGGATCTCCTCGCCGCTAGCGAAACCTACCGGTCTATCGCCGTACGGGGGCGGTGCGTGCGTGAGGGGTACGAATCCATCGCG
>DASWBR010000315.1:0-6840 GCA_036390495.1 Candidatus Deferrimicrobiaceae bacterium
GGAGAAGCAGGGGGCGGGGGACCAGGGGATGATGTTCGGCTTCGCCTGCGACGAGACGCGGGAGCTGATGCCGATGCCGATCGCGTTCGCCCACAAGATCTGCGCCCGCCTGACGGAGGCGCGGGAGAGAAGGGTCCTCCCCTGGCTCCGGCCGGACGGCAAGAGCCAGGTGACGGTGCGGTACGAGAACGGGGTCCCCCGGGAGGTCACGGCGGTGGTCTGCTCCACCCAGCACGCCGAGGATGTGGGGCGCAAGGCGCTCACGGAAGGGGTCGTCGAGGAGGTGGTCCGCAAGGCGGTGCCGAAGGACCTCCTCTCGAAGAAGGTGAAGTTCTACATCAATCCCACGGGGCGCTTCGTCGTGGGCGGCCCCCACGGAGACACGGGGCTCACGGGGCGGAAGATCATCGTGGACACCTACGGGGGGTACAGCCGGCACGGCGGCGGGGCGTTTTCCGGGAAGGACCCCTCCAAGGTCGACCGGAGCGCGGCGTACATGGCGCGGTACGTGGCCAAGAACGTGGTCGCCGCGGGACTGGCGCGGAAGTGCGAGATGCAGCTGGCCTACGCCATCGGCGTGGCGGAACCGGTATCCGTGCTGGTGGAGACGTTCGGCACCGCGACGGTGCCGGAGGACCGGATCCGCCGGGCGGTGCTGGACACCTTCGACCTCCGGCCGGCCCGGATCATCCGGGAGCTGAACCTCCTCCGGCCGATCTACCGGAAGACGGCGGCCCTCGGGCACTTCGGCCGGGAGCTCCCGGAGTTCACGTGGGAAAAGACCGACAAGGCCCGGGTGCTGCGCAAGGCGGCCGGGCACGGCGCGTGAGGAAGGGGCGGGGCATGGCCGGCGCGAAGGGATACGACGTCAGGGACATCCGGCTCGCCGCGGCGGGACGGAACCGGATCGAGTGGGCGAAGAAGGACATGCCGGTGCTCCGCTCCATCGGCGTGCGGTTCGCGAAGGAGAAGCCCCTCCGGGGCGTGCGGGTCGCCGCGTGCCTCCACGTGACCACGGAGACGGCGGCGCTCATGCAGGTGCTGGCGGCGGGCGGCGCGAAGGTGACCCTGTGCGCATCGAACCCCCTTTCCACGCAGGACGAGGCCGCCGCCTCCCTCGTGAAGGACGACGGGATCGCGGTGTACGCGATCAAGGGGGAGGACCGGAAGACGTATTACCGGCACATCCTCTCGGCGCTCGCGGTGGGCCCGAACGTCACAATGGACGACGGCGCGGACCTGGTGTCCGTGGTCCACACGGAGAAGACGGGATACCTGAAGGACATCGTCGGGGGAACGGAGGAGACGACCACCGGCGTCATCCGGCTGGCCGCCATGGGCGAGAAGGGGGTGCTGCGGTACCCCATCATCGCGGTGAACGAGGCCCGGACGAAGCACTTCTTCGACAACCGCTACGGCACGGGGCAGTCGACCATCGACGGGATCCTCCGGGCGACGAACCGCCTGCTGGCGGGGAGCTGCTTCGTGGTGGCGGGCTACGGCTGGTGCGGTAGGGGGCTTGCGATGCGGGCCCGGGGAATGGGGGCCCGCGTGATCGTCACCGAGGTCGATCCGCTGCCGGCCCTCGAAGCGGTGATGGACGGCTTCGAGGTCGTCTCCATGTCCGAGGCGGCCCGGGTCGGGGATTTCTTCTGCACGGTCACGGGGAACCTCCACGTCCTGCGGCGGGAGCATTTCGAGCGGATGAAGGACGGGGCCATCGTCTGCAACTCCGGCCACTTCAACGTGGAGATCGACCTCCCCGCCCTGGCGAAGCTGGCGCGGTCGGTGCGGACCGTGCGCCCCTTCGTGGAGGAGTACCTGATGCGAGACGGCCGGGCGATCCACGTTCTCGGGGAGGGAAGGCTGATCAACCTCGCCGCGGCGGAGGGGCACCCGGCGAACGTGATGGACATGAGCTTCGCCAACCAGGCGTTGTCGGTGGAGCACATCCTTCGCCACCACGACCGGCTGTCCAACACGGTGCACGCCGTCCCGGGTCCCATCGACCGGGAGATCGCCCGCCTGAAGCTGGCCGCCATCGGGGTGCGCATCGATCGGCTCACGGCGGAGCAGAAGAAATACCTGGCCTCCTGGGAGATGGGAACGTAGCGCAGACCCCCTACCGCCCGACTCCCCGGAAGAGGTACGCCCCGGCGCCGGCGTACAGGGCCCCGGGCAGCCACGCCGCGATGGGGGGCGGCAGGACTCCCTTTCTCCCCAGGGAGAGGCAGGCGTACAGGACGATCCAGCAGGCGAACCCCACCATGAGCCCGAGCCCGATGCTTCGCCACACCCCTCCCGCGCGCGGAGAGCGGAGCGCGAAGGGGATCCCCAGCATGGCGATGATGACGTTCAGCAGGGGGTAGACGATCTTGGCATGCAGGTCGGTTTCGTACCGCGTTGCCTCGTACCCTTTCCGGCGCACCTCCGCGACGTACCGGGCGATCTGGAAGTAGGTCATCTCCTCGGGGGGGGTCTCCCCTTCCAGGAACCCGTCGATCGTCTCCGGGAGTCGGTACATCCGGAGGTCGAACGCCTCCACGACCGCCGCCCCGTCCGAAAAGCGCCGTTCCTTCCCCTCCCGGAGTTCCCAGCCGCCCCCCGGGAGGAGGCGGGCCTTCCGCGCCTCCACCCTCCGCACCGGCCGGAACTCCCGGTCCAGTTCGAAATACTGGAACCCCTGCAGCGACCGGGACGGGGCATCCACCACCTGGGCCGAGAGGATCCCCTCCTGCCCGCGCATCCAGTACCGGTTCCCGGAGAATTGCGCCGCGATCTTCCCGGGCCGCACCCGGAGCCGTTCGATCTCCCGGGAAAGCCGGTTGGCCGGGGGGGCCAGCACCTCCGAGCAGAGGAGGGAGAAGGCCGAGATGACGGCGCACCCGGCGAGGATCGGGAGGCAGGCCCGGGTGAGGCTCATCCCCCCGGAGAACATGGCGGTCAGCTCGTTGTTGCGGACCAGGAGCGACACGGCGACCAGCACGGCGAGCAGCGTGCCGACCGGGGAGATCATCACGAAAACCCCCGGGAGGCGGGTGAGGTAGTACCAGCCGATCTCCGACAGGCCCGCCTTGTACCGGAGCAGCTTCTCCGCGCTCGCGACGAAGTCGATCAGCAGGAACAGGACGAGGAATCCGAGGATGCAGGCGGCGGCGGCCCGGGCGAACTCCCGGTGGAGGTAGCGGGAGAGGACGGTCACTTCCGCTCCAGGAGCCGCTCCAGGAATCCCGGGAGGGCCGTGAGGCTCCGCTCCGAACGCCACACGATCCAGGCGCCCAGGGAGAGCCCGATCCCGTTGGGCGCCCAGAAGAGGGCCACCATCGCCGCCGGGGCCCGGCTCTCCATCACCCCGGCCGCCGTCATGAAGACGTAATAGACGAGGACGAGCACCATCGTGACGGCAAAGGCGGACGATTTCCCCCGCGCCCGTTGGCCCATCCCGAGGGGGACCGCGAGGAGCCCGAACGAAAGGCAGGAGACGGCCAGGGAGAGCCTCTTGTGGAAATGGTACCGGACCCCGGCTTTCCTCGGCGCACCCTTCCCCTCCGAGATCTTCCGGGAGAGCTCCGGGAGCGTCATGGCCCTCGGATCGTCCTCCCCCAGCGCGTCGGGAATCTCCAGGGGGAACCGGAACGTCATCTCCCGGAAGGAGGCGAGGCGGTACAGGACCTTCCCGGGCTGGTCGCCGTGGATCGTGCCGTCCGACAGTCCGAGACCCACCACGCCGTCCTTCCCCGCCGGAACGAAGTGGCCTTCCCGCGCGAAGACCAGGAGCGGCTCCTCGCCCGCGGGCCGGAACGACAGGAAGACCCCGTCCATCCGCTGCCCGTCCGCCGAAACCCGATCGGGGTAGATCAGGGTGTCCGAGGTGACTTCCCGGAACACGTGCTCCGAGGCGCCCGCGCCGGCGCGCTCCGCGACGATCCGGGCGAGGACGCGCTGCGTTTCCTTGTACCCCCAGGGGATGCCGTGCCATCCGACGAGCAGGGCGGCGGAGAAGACGATCCCGCCGGCCCCCAGGACCGGACCGGCCACCCCCCGCATCCCCACCCCGGAAGTGGCCAGGGCGGCGGTTTCCGAGTCGGCGGTGAATCTTCCCAGGCCGAGCAGGACCGCCAGGAGGAACGCCGCGGGAAGGGTGAGCTCGAGGAAGGGGGGGAACAGGGCGAGGAGAAGCCTGCCGACCAGGTCGAGCGGCACCCCCTTGCCGATCACGAGGTCCGCGACGCGGGAGAACCGGTGGACGAGGACCACCAGGGAAAAGCTCCCCAGGCCGAGCAGGAAGGGGCCCGACAGCTCGGCAAGCAGATATTTCCGGGTAATTTTCATCGTGTAGTATCATACTTTATCAACCCGCGCCGGAGGAGCAAAGGAAGGACATGCCTGCGCTGCGACCGCACCCCCGCACCGCGGCGGGGCGCGGGGACGGTTGGCCCGGATGAGAATCGTCGAGGGCTCCATCGGCTTTTCCGCCCCCGGCGGCACCTCGCTGACCATCGGGAACTTCGACGGGGTGCACATCGGCCACCGGGAGCTCCTGCGCCGGACCGTGGCCCGCGCCCGGGAGCACGACCTCCCGGCCGTCGCCCTCACCTTCCGACCCCACCCGATCCGGTACTTCACCCCCCGGGCGAGGTTCTACGAGATCACCTCGCCCGATGAGAAGGCGGCCAGGATGGAGGAGATGGGGATCGACGCCCTCGTCGTGGAGTCGTTCACCGGGGAGATCGGCGAGATGGGGCCGGAGGAGTTCGCGCGGACGGTGATCCGCGGGCGCCTTTCGGCGCGTTTCGTGACCGTGGGGTACGACTTCACGTTCGGGAAGAACCGGACGGGCTCCCCCTCGATGCTCTCGCGCATCGGCCGGGAGACGGGGTTCACGGTGGACGTCGTCCCGCCGCTTCTCCGCGGGGGGGCCATCGTCAGCTCGAGCAGGATCCGGGAACTGCTCCTCGGGGGAAGGGTGCGGGAGGCCGAGGAACTGCTGTGCGCACCCTACAAGGTGTCGGGGACGGTGGTCGCGGGGGCGGGGCGCGGCCGGAAGCTGGGGTTCCCGACCGCGAACGTGCAGTACAACCAGGAGTTGCTCCCCCTCCCCGGAGTGTACGTCGTGGACGCCGGGGTCGGGGGAGTCGTGCGGCGGGGAGTCGCCAACGTCGGGTTCAACCCGACCTTCGGGGAAAACTCCCTCGGCGTCGAGGTGCACCTCCTCGACTTCCACGGGGGGGACCTCTACGGGCAGGAGATGTCGGTGTACTTCCGGGACCGGATCCGGGACGAGCGGAAGTTCAAGAGCGTGGAAGAGCTGGTGCGCCAGATCGGGAAAGACGTGGAGTTCGCAAGGAGCGCAAGGATGGCGGCGCGGAAGGATCCGGGACGGGAAGCCGGGTCCCGGCGGCGGGAGGCCGGAGAAGGATGAAGGGCGCGGCGCGGGCCTTTCCCTTCCTGCTGGCGTTCGCCCTGTCGGGGTGCACGGGGCGCGGCCCCGGGGGGTCGTCCGGCCCGCCGGATGTGGCGACGGTCCAGCAGACCTTCGTCGCCGCGGTGGAACGCGCGGTGCCGGCGGTTGTCAACATCCGCACGGTGACCCGGTTTTCCCGGGGGACGCCCGGGGCGGGGCGACGACCGGACGGACAGCCACCGGAATACCTCATGGACCTCCTCGAGGAGAACGGAGGTTTCCGCGAGAACTCCCTCGGCTCGGGGGTCATCGTCGGGGAGGACGGGCTGATCGTCACGAACGAGCACGTCATCCGGGACGCGGACGAGATCGTCGTGCGACTCTCCGACCGGAGCGAGTTCCGCGCGAAGGTGATCGGGGCGGACGTGCGGACCGATCTGGCGGTCCTCCGCATCCAGCCCTCCCGGAAGCTCCCGGTGGTGACGCTGGGCGACTCCTCCCGCCTGAAGGTGGGGGAGTTCGCCATCGCCGTCGGGAACCCTTTCGGGCTGGAGAGCACCGTGACCCTGGGAGTGATCAGCGCGACGGGGCGGAGCGCGGAACCGGAGGTGGAGGGGGGGGACGATTTCATCCAGACGGACGCCTCCATCAACCCGGGGAACTCCGGGGGTCCGCTCCTGAACACCCGCGGCGAGGTCGTGGGGATCAACACCGCCATGGTGACCGCCGGGCAGGGGATCGGGTTCGCCATCCCGATCAACACCGTGATGGCGGTGGAGCAGGAGCTCGCGGCCCACGGTGCCGTTCGAAGGGGGTGGCTGGGTGTCGGGAGCCAGTCCCTCTCCCCGGAGCTTGCCGAGGCGTTCGGGGCGAAGGGGGAGAAGGGGATCCTCGTGAACCGGGTTGTCCCGGGGAGCCCGGCGGAGAAAGTCGGCCTGCGTCCGGGGGACATTCTCGTCGCGTACGGAAAGGCCCGCCTTGGGGGCGTGAAGGAGTTCCAGAAACAGGTGGCGGACACGAAGCCGGGGACGTCGATTTCCCTCGAATTCCTGCGGGAGGGGAGACGGGTCGCCGCGACCGTTATCGTAGAGGAGGCGGAGGGGCAGGCGGAAAGCCGCCGGCCGCCGAGCAGGGAACTGGTGGACCCCCTCGGGATCTCCGTGAGCGCGGTCCCCGCGCGGCTGCTTCGGGAGATGGAGCTCTCGGGCGGCGTGGAAGTGACCTTCGTGGAGACCGCGAGCCCTGCGTGGGAGGGCGGGCTCCGGGAGGGGGACATCCTCATCGCGCTGAACCGGGAGGCCGTGACGGGAGTCGAGGCGTACCGGAAAGCGGTATCGCGCCTGCCGAAGGGAGTGCCGGCCACCGCCCTTGTATACCGGGACGGGACGCAGCTGTACGTGGCGCTCCGATACAAGAGCTGACAGACATGGGGAGGG
>DASWBR010000316.1:0-4754 GCA_036390495.1 Candidatus Deferrimicrobiaceae bacterium
GCGCTGCTGAACCCGGCCTCCCTCGAGAAGTTCCTCGTGGAGAAGATGAAGACCCTCGGGACCGCGGCGTGCCCGCCGTACCACCTCGCCTTCGTCGTGGGCGGCACCTCCGCCGAGGCCGCGCTGAAGACCGTCAAACTCGCCTCCACAGGGTACCTCGACCACCTGCCCACTGCGGGGAACAAGGGGGGCCAGGCGTTCCGCGACCTCGCGATGGAGGAGAAGCTCCTCGCGGCGGCGCGGAAATCCGGCTACGGGGCCCAGTTCGGCGGGAAGCATTTCGTCCACGACGTCCGGGTGGTCCGGCTCCCGCGCCACGGCGCCTCCTGCCCGCTGGCGATGGGGGTCTCCTGTTCCGCGGACCGCAACGTAAAGGCGAAGATCAACCGGGAAGGGATCTGGCTCGAGAAACTGGACCGGAATCCGGGCCGCCTCATCCCGGCGAAATACCGCGGAAAGCACGAGCACGGCGTGGTCAAGGTGGACCTGAACCGCCCGATGAGGGAGATCCTCGCGGAGCTTTCGAAATACCCGGTCACGACCCAGCTCTCCCTGACCGGGACGCTCATCGTGGGGCGCGATATCGCCCACGCGAAGCTGAAGGAGCGGATCGACAGGGGGGAAGGACTCCCGCAATACGTCAAGGACCACCCGATCTACTACGCGGGCCCGGCGAAGACCCCCAAGGGGATGCCGTCGGGCTCCTTCGGACCCACCACGGCGGGCCGGATGGACTCCTACGTGGACCTGTTCCAGTCCCACGGCGGGTCGATGATCATGATCGCCAAGGGGAACCGGAGCAAGGCGGTGACCGACGCCTGCAAGAAGCACGGGGGCTTCTACCTGGGCTCCATCGGCGGGCCGGCCGCGCTCCTCGCGCAGGAGAACATCCGGAAGGTCGAGGTGCTCGAATACCCCGAGCTCGGGATGGAGGCGATCTGGAAGATCGAGGTGGTCGACTTCCCGGCCTTCATCCTCGTGGACGACAAGGGGAACGACTTCTTCCAGCAACTCTCCTGCTCCGGCTGAATCCGCGAAGGGGGGCCTCCGGGCCCCCCTTCACATCCCCCGCTTCCGGCGCTCCGTCACCGTTTCCCCGCCGACGCCCCAGTTGTCCGTCTCCACCTCGTCGATGGTCACCACGGTGGTCTGCGGGTTCTTCCCGAGCACGTCCACCAGCAGTTTCGTAGCGCCGCGGATCAGCGCCGCCTTCTGCTCCGCGGTGGCCCCTTCCCGCGTAATCCGGATGTTGACGTACGGCATGGTCCCCTCCCCGATCGGAATCGGACTACACTGACCATTATGCACGCGCCCGGGACGGCCGGTCCCCTCCCCCCATGACGGCTCCCCCGCGCACGGGCCGCCTGTACGGGAAGCTCGTCCTCACGACCTTCTTCTGGGGCGGGACCTTCGTGGCGGGAAAGTGGGCGGTGTCCGAGGCGCCCCCGTTCCTCGTCGCGACGATCCGGTTCGCCGTCGCCTCGGCGGTTCTCTTCGCGCTCGTCGCGTGGCGTCGCGCCCGCGGGGCCGACGGGTTCCATCGGCCCCGGGGGACGGCGGAGTGGACGGGGCTCCTCTCCCTCGGACTGACCGGGGTGTTCCTCTACAACTTCTTCTTCCTCGCGGGCCTCGCCCGGACGAGCGCCACGAACGGCTCCCTCATCGTGGCGTTCAACCCGATCCTCACCGCCGTCCTGTCGGCGATGTGGCTGAAGGAGCGCGTCTTGCCCATCCAGACGGCTGGGCTGCTCCTCGCGCTCCTCGGGGTCGGGGTGGTGATCACAGGAGGGTCGCCCGCGGCGGTGCGCGCCCTCTCCTTCAACCCGGGCGACCTGCTCCTCCTGGGGGCACCGCTGGCCTGGGCGTTCTACACCATCGCGGGGAAGAAGGTCCTCGCGCGGTTCCCTCCCCTCGTCGCCACCGCATACGCCTGCCTCTTCGGGACGCTGCTTCTCCTGCCCGCCGCGGCGCTGGAAGGGCCCCTGCCTGCCGGCGTTTCCCGTCTGACGGGGTACGGCTGGCTCTCCGTGCTCCAGCTCGCCCTGCTGGGGACGGTCGCCGGCTTCGTCTGGTGGTACGAGGGGGTGGAGGCGCTCGGGCCGGCGCGTGCGGCCGTATTCGTCAACCTCGTCCCCCTCTTCGGTGTCCTTCTCGCCGCCGGGATCCTGGGAGAGCGGATGGCGGGTCCCCAGCTGGCGGGGGGATTGCTGGTGGTGGCCGGGGTGTACGCGGGGTCGCGGGGAGGACGGGAAGGGGGTATCATCACGGAAAGATCCCGGTGAGGCGCGGATGGAGATCGACGAGATACGGAAGCGGATCGACCTGCTGGACGACGTGCTGCTGCGCGTCTTCAACGAACGCGCCCGCCTGGCGCTGGAGATCGGTCACCTCAAGAAGGAACTGGGGCTGCCGGTCTTCGACCCGGCCCGGGAGAAGCGGATCTTCGCCCGGATGAAGGGGGACAACCCCGGGCCGCTGGACGACGGGGCCATCCTGCGGCTGTTCGAGCGGGTCGTGGACGAGTCGCGCCGCCTGGAGCGGATCCGGTCGCAGCGGGAGGGGCGGGAGGAATGCTGATCATCACGAAGCGGAATGCCCCCGAGGAGGCGCTGGACCGGATCAAGGGGTACCTGATCGGCCACGGGTACGACATCCACCAGTCCACCGGCGCCAACCGCACCATCATCGGCGTGATCGGCGACACGGACGCGCTCGACGAGCGGGAGATCGAGGCGCTCCCCGGCGTGAGCCAGGTGGTGCGGATCCGGAAGGACGACTGAGAGCGGGTCCGGCTACGAGCGGAAGTTCACGAACTGCATCTCCACGCCGAGGTCCTTCCCTTTCAGGATCCGGATGGCCTCCTGCAGGTCGTCGATGTTCTTCCCCGTCACCCGGACCTGCTCCTCCTGGATCTGCGACTGGACCTTGAGCCGGGTCTCCTTGACGAGGGCGACGATCTCCCTCCCCTTCTCCTTGGAGATCCCCTGCTGGATGGTGACGACCTGGCGGACCCGGCCCCCGGAGGCGGGCTCCACCTTGCCGTACTGGAGCGCCTTCAGCGATACTCCCCGCCGGACGAACTTCGACTGGAGCACGTCCACGACCGCCTTGAGGCGGAAATCGTCCTCCGTCTGCAGCCGGATGGTGCCGTCTTTTTCCAGGGAGACCTCGGTCTTCGACCCCTTGAAGTCGTACCGCTGGTTGATCTCCTTCACCGCCTGGTTGACGGCGTTGTCGACCTCCTGCATGTCCACCACGGACACGATGTCGAACGACGGCATGCGCCCCCCTTTCCTCCCGCGATCTATCCGGCTTCGCTCTCCCGCTCCGCGTCGTGCTCCCGCTCCTTCCGGTGCAGCTCCCCCGCGAGGGCGGTCATCTCCCCGAACAGCTCCTCGATCCGTTTCCGAGCCGCGGACACGGCCGGCGCCAGCGCGCGGATGGCCGCTCCGTCGTTCCGCACGGTCGCCGAGACGATCGCCGCGTCGTCCCGGGCCACCTGCTCCTCCAGCGCGATGATCTCCTCCTCCAGCGCCGCGACTTTGCGCCGGAGGCCCCCCAGCTCCCTCGACCGGCGCGCCACCGCCTCCGCACGTTCCCGCCGCAGGTCCCGGCGGACCGCACGGCCCTCCTGCCGCGGCCGGCCGTCCTGTTCCGCCTCCGCCCGCCACCCGACCCGCTCGAGGAAGTCGGCATAACCGCCCTCGAAGAGCCCGGCTTCCCCGCCGTCGAACACGATCAACCGGGTCGCCAGCGCCTCGAGGATCCGTTCGACGTGCGTGACGAAGATCACCGCGCCGCCGAAGGCGTCCACCGCCGCGACGAAGGCGTCCACCGACTCCTGGTCGAGGTGGTTCGTCGGCTCGTCCAGCAGGAGCAGGTTCACCGGGGTGGCGAGGATCTTCCCGAGCAGGACGCGGCTGCGCTCCCCCCCCGAGAGGACGGAAACCTTCTTCTCCGCAGCGTCCCCCCCGAACATCATCGCGCCGCACAGGGTCCGAACCTGCGTTCGGGAGAGGAGCGGGTTCGCCTGCCGGATCTCCTCCTCCACCGGCAGCTCCGGACGGAGCCCGTCCGCATTCATCTGCCCGAAATGGCCGATCGTACAGTTCTGCGCGGGCTTCACGGTTCCGGATACCGGCGCCAATTCTCCGGCGAGGAGCCGGAGCAGCGTCGTCTTCCCCCTCCCGTTCGGCCCCACGACGGCGATCCGGTCTCCCGGGGCTACACGGAAGGAGAGGTCCTCGATCAGCGGCCGACCCGCATCGTAGCCGAAGGAGAGGTCGCGCACCTCCATCATCCGCTTGCCGGGAAACGGCGTCTCGGCGAACCGGAATTCGAGGTCCCGGACCTCCGACAGCTTCGCAAGCCGTTCGTGGCGCGCCAGCGACTTGATCCGCGACTGAACGGCCCGGGCCCTGGTGGCCTGGGCGCGGAAGCGCGCGATGAACGCCTCCGCCTCCGCCCGCCGCCGCTCGTCGTTTACCCGCGTCTGCTCGTGGATCGCCTCCTCCTGGAGGATCTGCTGCCAGAGCTTCTCCGTCCCCCCCGGCAGCTTGCGGATCGAGCCGCGGTGGATTGCCATCGTGTGGGTCGTGACGCCGTCCATGAAACCGCGGTCGTGGGTGATCAGCAGCAGTTCCCCCTTCCACGACCGGAGGAACCGCCGCAGCCAGCGGATGGAGACGACGTCCAGGTAGTTGGTCGGCTCGTCCAGCAGCAGGAGGTCCGCGCCCGAGAGGAGCACCCGGGCA
>DASWBR010000317.1:0-4533 GCA_036390495.1 Candidatus Deferrimicrobiaceae bacterium
CGCGGAAACCTCCTCCGGGAAGAAGGGAAGGGGCTCCACCTTCCGTTCCGCCGCGTAATACCGTACACCCGGGGTGGCGTCGCCCCCGAGAATCTCCGCCGCGGCGTGGTTCGCGTTGTCGATCCTCCCTTCCCTGTCCAGCAGCACGGCGGGGGAGGGGAGGCTCTCGAACAGGGTGAGGTATTTGTTCTTCTCGTTCGTCATCGCCCGGTTGACGGCGGAGAGCTCGGCGACCCGCGCCTCTCCGGAGGTGCGCGCCCACTCGGAGCAGAACGCCACCTCCACCCGGTCGAAGAAGCGCGAAACGGCGAGCCGGTACGCCTGCTCCTCCTCCCGCGGAAACCCCGCCTCGCGGACGAGGTCGTCGTAGCTCTGCCGGTAATATTTCATCAGGCCGAGGAACATCGGTAGGGGGATGCCGCGTTCCCGGTGGCGCCGTGCCTCGAGGACGCCGAAGGCGGAGAGCGGGTCCGAGGCGAAGTCTTCATCCGGGGAAAGTTCCATGGGGGAGGCGTTTTCTCCAAGGAGGCCCATCAGGGGGGCGGAGAGGCCGGCGATCGAGGCGCGCCACGCCTCCTCCAGGGTGGAGGTGTATTTCGTGTACCCCCGCTCGCGCGCGTAGTCGAGGACCCGTCGCATCAGCCAGGCCTCGCGTTCCGCGATGAGATCGCGCAGGGATTGCACGGCGCCGGAAACCTCCTCTGGCCCCGACGGCAAACCGGTTGGGGATTCCCGGCGGGAGATGGATGATGGCGCCATTCTACCGCCATGAGGAGGAGCGGTGAAGAGGAATCAGTTTCGGGAAGGCCGGTCCGCCGGAACGGCCCCGCGCGCGCTACGCCCGCTCGAAGAGCCCCGCCGCCCCCATGCCGCCGCCGATGCACATCGTCACCAGGCCGAGGGAAGCGCTGCGCCGCTTCATCTCGTGCAGGAGCGTGGCGGTCAGCTTGGCCCCGGTGCACCCCAGCGGGTGGCCCAGGGCGATGGCGCCGCCGTTGACGTTCACCTTGTCCGGGTCGAGCATCAGCTCCCGGATCACGGGAAGGGACTGGGCGGCGAACGCCTCGTTCAGCTCCACGAGGTCCACGCGGGTGAGCTTCATCCGCAGCCGTTTCATGAGCTTCGGCACGGCCTCGACGGGGCCGATCCCCATCACTTCCGGCGCCACCCCCGCCACGGCGAACCCGAGGAACCGCGCCAGCGGCTCGGCCCCGAGCTCCTTGAGGGCTTTCTCGGAAACCACCACCGCCGCCGCCGCCCCGTCGCTCATCTGGGATGCGTTCCCCGCGGTGACGGTGCCCCTCGCGTCGAAAGCGGGCTTGAGCTTCGCGAGCGCCTCCACCGTGGTGTCCGCCCGGGGGCCCTCGTCCGCGTCGAAGACGATCTCCTTCCGGACGGGCTTTCCGCCGTCCCTCTGCTGGAAGAGCACCGTCTTCACCGGGACGATCTCGTCCCGGAACTTCCCCGCCGCGATCGCCGCGACGGCCTTCCGGTGGCTGTGGTAGGCGAACTGGTCCTGGTCCTCCCGCGTCACCTTGAACCGGCGGGCCACCTCCTCGGCGGTCAGCCCCATCGGCATGAAGATCTCCGGCCGCGTGTCGATGATCTCGCCGTTGAAGGACGGCTTGTTCCCCCCCATCGGGACCATCGTCATCGATTCCGTGCCGCCGGCGACGACGATGTCCGCGAACCCCGCGAGAATGCGCTCCGCCGCCATGGCGATCGCCTGGAGCCCCGAGGAGCAGAACCGGTTGATCGTGACGGCGGGTACGGAGTCGGGGAGGCCGGCCGAAAGCGCGCAGATGCGCGCCACGTTCATCCCCTGCTCCCCCTCCGGCATGGCGCAGCCGAAGATCACGTCGTCGATCCGCGCCGGGTCGAGGTTCTGCACCTTCCCCACCGCGCCCCGGATCGCCGCCGCGCCGAGGTCGTCGGGTCGCGTGTCCTTCAGGCTCCCGCGGTACGCCCTTCCCACCGCCGTGCGAACCGCCGATACGACGTACGCCTTCGCCATTGCCGCGTCCTCCCTGTCCGCCTAGTTGCGCAGCGGTTTTCCCTTCATCAGCATGAACTGGATCCGCGCCTGGGTCTTCTCCTCGCCGCACAGCGACAGGAACGCCTCGCGCTCCATGTCGAGCAGCTCCTGCTCCGAGAAACGCGTCCCCGGCGGGACGTCCCCGCCCGTGAGGACCCAGGCGATCTTGCGGCCGATCTTCTCGTCGTGCTCGCTGATCTGGCCCGCCGCCCGCATCGCGTAGAGGCCGTACGCGAAGGCGGGGAAGGCCGAGCGCCCGGGGAGGGCGATGTCGGTCCGCGGACGCGGCGGCTCGTACCCTTCCCGGTTCATCGCGAGCACCGTGTTCTTCGCGTCGTGGATCAGGAAGTCGCGCTGGATGGTGATCCCGTCCCATGGGCGGAGGAACCCCATCTCCCGGGCCTCCCTGGCGGAAGTGGCGACCTTCCCCAGTCCCACGGTCTCGAACGCCTTCCGTAAAAACGGCAGCGGGTCGGCCGCAACCCCGTCGGGGATCCCCTCCAGGTGCCGAACCACCATTTCCTTCAGACCGCCGCCCGCGGGCAGAAGCCCCACGCCCACCTCCACAAGCCCCATGTACGTCTCCGCCGCCGCCCGGATCCGGTCGGCTCCCAGGCAGATCTCGGCTCCCCCGCCCAGCGCCATCCCCGCGGGGGCCGCCACCACCGGGCGCTCCGAGTACCGCAGCCGCATGCAGGCGTCCTGGAACCCCTTCACCATCCTCTCGATGTTGGCGAACTGCTTGTTCTGCGCCTCGAGGAAGACGAGCATCAGGTTCGCTCCCGCGCTGAAGTGCTCCGCGTGGTTGGCGATCACCATCCCCGCGAACTCCTTCTCGGCGAGGTCGACGCCTTCCATCAGCATCGTCGCGATGTCGGCGTCCACGGCGTTCATCTTCGTGTGGAACTCGGCGCAGAGGACCCCGTCGCCGATGTCGTAGAGCGTCGCCCCGGCATTGCTCCGCACCACCTTCTTCCGGTCCGCGAGGGACGGGAGGAAGATGACGTTCGGGGATACGGGGGCCGGCAGAAACTTCCCGGAGGCGAAATCGTAGAACTCGAGCGCCCCTTCGCTGCGCCGGTAGAAGGAGGAGGCCCCGGACGAGAGCATCTTCCCGACGTTCTCCGGGATCGCCTTCCCTTCCGCCTTCATCCGGGCCACCGAGTCGGCGACGCCGATGGCGTCCCACGTCTCGAAGGGGCCCAGGGTCCAGTTGAACCCCCACTTCATCGCGTTGTCCACGTTGAGGACGTCGTCCGCGATCTCGGGGATCCGCTTCGCCGTGTACAGGAGGGTGTCGGAGAGGACCTTCCATGCGTACTTCGCGGCCTTGTCGTCCCCGGAGATCACCTTCCGGATGCGCGCGCCCGCGTCCTCCTCCCCCTTGGCCGCGTCCAGGGACGGGAAGGAGACCTTTTCCGAAGGCCTGTATTCGAGCGAGTTGTAATCCAGGACGTATTTCCGCTTGTTCTCCCCCTTCCCCTCCATCTTGAAGAAACCGGCCCCGGACTTGCGTCCCAGGAGGCCGCGCTTCGCCATCTCCTTCACGAAGGGGGGCGGGAGGAACCGGTCCCGGTCCGGGTCGCCGGGGAGGTTCCCGTAGACGTTGTCGGCAACGTGGAGGAGCGTGTCGAGCCCGACGAGGTCCGCGGTCCCGAAGGCGGCGGACTTGGGGCGCCCCATCGCCGGCCCGAGGATCTTGTCCACCTCGTCGATCGTCAGCCCGTCCGAAAGCATCGCTTGCATGGCGTGCATCATGGCGAAGACGCCCACGCGGTTTCCGACGAAGTTCGGGGTGTCCTTCCCGAAGACGATCCCCTTCCCCAGCACCCGCTCCCCGAAATCGGCCATCCCCGAGAGGATCGCGGGGTCCGTGTCCCTCCCCGCGACGAGTTCGAGCAGCCTCATGTACCGCACGGGGTTGAAGAAATGGGTGACGAGGAAATGGCGGCGGAACTCCGCCCCGCGCCCCTCCATCATCTGCGCGATGGCGATGCCGGAGGTGTTCGAGGAGACGACGACGCCCGGATTCCACAGCGCCTCGATCCTCTCGTAGAGGGACCGCTTGATCTTCAGGTTCTCCACCACCGCCTCGACGATCCAGTCGCACTCCGCGATCTTCGGGAAGTCGTCCTCGAAGTTGCCGACCGATATCCGCCCGATGTCCTTCTGGGAGTAGAGGAGGGCGGGGCGGCTCTTCCGGATCCCTTCCAGCCCCTTGAGGGCGAACCGGTTCCGGAAGGCGGGGCTCTTCTCCGGGACCCCCTTTTTCCTTTCCTCCTCGGAGAGGGACGGCGGCACGATGTCGAGCATCAGGCAGGGGATCCCCGCGTTGGCCATGTGCGCCGCGATGCCGGCGCCCATCACCCCGGCGCCCAGGACGGCCACCCTGCGGATCTTCGGAAACATCTTCTCCTACCTCCTGTCGAAAGGGTGACGGCGGGACGCGCAAAATGAACGGCCATTCAGTCGCACCATACAATTAGAACACCCCCGCG
>DASWBR010000318.1:0-5652 GCA_036390495.1 Candidatus Deferrimicrobiaceae bacterium
AAAATACTTTCTCTTTTTTAGGGCATATATTCCTTGCGCGTAAGTTGGCGCCAGCAAAAACCCTCTTATTCCGTGCAATTTCGATTGCGGAGGCAGAAATCCCCGAACGGGGGCAATCTCCATTCTCTTGGTGATTTCACCGATCCGGCCACGCGTCGGCAATGGCCGCACGGTCCCCCTCCAATCCCGAAGTAATGGGTTGCGCACGGATCCGGCGGTGTGTATACTTTCCCCGATCCAACATTCCCCAGTCGGAAAGGAACCGTGAACATGAGAGAATTCCGCTCCGCGCGCGTCCTGCTCCTCCTCGCGCTCTCGCTGGCCATCGCCGGCCTGGCGTTTGCCGCCGAGGCACAGAAAACGAATCTCAAGGTCGGGGACACCTACTACGTCTGCGGCTGCCCGCCGGGGTGCTGCGAGACCATCTCTTCGCAACCGGGGAATTGCGACTGCAAGAAGCCGCTTGTGAAGGCGACCGTGACCAAGGTCGAGGACGGCAAGGCGACGTTCAAGCTGGAAGGGCAGGAGAAGGAGAAGGTGTTCAACACCGCCGGGCTGTACGTCTGCGACTGCCCCGCCTCCTGCAAGTGCAACACGGTCGGCGACAAGCCAGGAAAGTGCGGCTGCGGCAGGGAGATGAAGAAGATCGGGAGCTGACCGGCCCGCCGTCGGATCCAGCCGGAAGGTGCGATTCGCGGAGGCGGGGAGCGATCCCCGCCTTCTTTTTTTTCCCCTTGCCCTAAACCGCCGCCGGTTTCCCGGCTCCCGACTCCTCGAAGGTCCGCCACAGCACAGCGCTGGCGACGCCTGCGGAAAACCCCGCGAGGTGGGCAGCGAGGCCGTACGGCGCGGGGTCGAGCAGCGCCGACAGCGGTCCCTGCCCCCATCCCCAAAGGAAGACCCCCACCGCCCACGCGCAGGCGAAGAGATACGCCGGGACGGACACCGTCTCCCCCATCCCGTACATCGACACCGGCACCTCGGGGAAGAAGACGAGGTAGGCGCCCAGCACGCCGGCCACCGCGCCGGCGGAGCCGAGCGCAGCGGGCGCCCCCGCCTTTCCCAACAGGACGTGCGCCGCCCCGGCCACCGCCCCGCAGAGGATGTAGAAGAAGAGGAAGGTCACGCGGCCTACCCGGTCCTCCACGTTGTCCCCCAGCACCAGCAGGAAGAGGCAGGAGACGGCCAGCGGGACCACCCCGCCGGCGAGGAACGGGGCCAGCAGGAGGTGGAAACGCGGGACCCCGGCGAACCCGGTGCCGGAAGGGAGGGCGAGCCGGGCCGGAAGCTCTCCCATGCCGGCTGCGCCGGTCGTCGACAGCAGGTACGTCGCCACCGTCAGGCCGACGAACATCCACGTCACCACCGGGAGCCGGGCCGGAGCGGGGGCCGCGTCCCCGAAGGGGACCACCACCGGCAGTCCCGGGGCCTTCGCCTCGCCCATGAAATCCCCTCCCCGGTCGGCGGCGTATTTCCGCACGAGGCGCCTGCGCAGCTCGGTGGCCATCGACTCCCCGAGGGCCGCGTAGAGGTCGGCGTTCCGGCGCTCGAAGCCGGATCGGCGGGCGAGCTCCGACACGGAGTTCCGCGGCGCGAAGATCCCCCCGCAACCCCTGCAGTGCAGGACGGGGATTCCCGTCATCCGGAAATCCACCGCGCGCATCGGTCCGCCGCAACGGGGACACTCCATCCCCGCCGCCTCGCGGTGCGCCCGGGCCATCGCGGACCGTTTCTCCGCCGCCGAAGCGGGCGCCGGAAGGGGTTCCCTGCCCTCCGCCGCCTCTTCCCCGGCGAACCGCCCCTCGGTCAGCTCCCGTACCTCCCCGGGGTCGAACCAGGCGGCACCGCAGGAGATGCACCGGTCCACCTCCGTCGCACCCGAGGCCACGGGCCGCATCGAATCGATCCTGCAGGCGGGGCACCGCATACCCGCTTTATATCGGTTTCCGCTCCGGAAAACATGAGGAACCGCCACCGGCGCGGACCGGTGGTAGCATCAGGGGCAGGGGGAGACCGGGCATGGAAGTGGTGAAAACCGTACTGGCGTGGGCCGCCTTCGCGGTCTTCCACAGCCTGACGGTATCGGAAGGGTACGAGCGGGCGGCGCGGCGGGCGATGGGGGAACGCGCGTTCGCCGCGTTCCACCGCCTCCTGTTCACGGCGTACTCCGTGGCTGCGACGGGTGCCGTTCTGCTCTACGTCCGAACCCTCCCCGACGCCCCGCTCTACCGGCTCGACGGATGGGTGCGGATCGCCTTCCACACCGTGCAGATTGCCGGCGGCGCGCTCCTCCTGTGGACCCCGTGGGACTTCCTGGAGTTCGTCGGCCTGCGGCAGATGCTAAAACATCTCCGGGGCGAGGCGCCGGAGGGCCCGGGACCGCTCTTCACGGGGAAGGCGTACGCCGTCGTCCGCCATCCCCTGTACCTGGGGTGCTCGCTGATCCTCGCGTTCCATCCGTCCCAGACGCAGAACTCCCTCGCGTCGGCCGCGGCGATCGTCGCCTACTTCTACGCCGGGACGTTCTTCGAGGAGCGGCGGATGGAGCGCAGGTACGGGGAGGCGTACCGGGAGTACCGCCGGCGCGTGCCGCGGTTCCTCCCCCTCCGGTGACCTACATCAGCAGGGAGAGGATGGAGCGCTCGGCGAATTCGAGCATCGAGCGGGGTACGACGCCAAGCACCAGCACCACCGCCGCGGAGGCGCACAGGGCCAGGGAGAAGGCCATGCGGGGCGGGCGCGGGGCAGGGACCTCGTCCGGCGACGGCAGCATGTACATGTACACCACCAGCCGCAGGTAGTAGTAGATCGACACGGCGCTGTTCAGCACGCCCAGCACCGCCAGCCAGACGTAGCCGCTCTTCACCGCCGCGCTGAACAGGTAGAACTTGCCGACGAACCCCGCCGTGGGCGGGATCCCCGCCAGCGAGACGAGGAACAGGGTGAGCAGGGCCCCCAGCACGGGGTACCGGAAGCCGGCCCCGGCGAAGTTCCCGATCTCGTACCCGTCGTCCTCCCGCTGCGCGAGCAGCATGATCACGCCGAACGCCCCCAGGTTCATGAAGGCGTACACCAGCAGGTAGAAGAGGGCCGCCTGGCCGCCCGCCACGTCCATCGAGACGAGCCCCACGAGGATGTACCCGGCGTGGGCTATGGAGGAGTAGGCGAGCATGCGCTTGACGTTGTCCTGCAGGAGCGCGGAGAAGTTCCCCACCGTCATCGTCAGCACGGCGAGGAGCCACAGGACGTTCGTCATCACCGGCGAGAGGGCCGGGAATGCGAGCAGCGCCACCCGCACGAGGGCCGCGAAGGCGGCGGCCTTCACCGCCGCGGACATGAACCCGGTGACCAGCGTGGGCGCCCCCTGGTACGCGTCGGGGGTCCACATGTGGAACGGCGCCAGGGACACCTTGAAGGCGAAGCCGACCAGCAGCAGCCCCATCCCCGCCATGAAGACCGGGTTCCCGTACATCCGGAGGTCCCGCGCCATCGTGGCGATCGCGGCGATCTTGGTGGTCCCCGTCGTGGCGTACAGCAGGGCGATCCCGTAGAGGAGGAACCCCGAGGCGAAGGCGCCCAGCAGGAAATATTTCATCGCCCCCTCGAGCGACGTCATCCGCTGCCGGTGGAACCCGACGAGCACGTAGATGGGGATGGAGAGCGTCTCCAGGCCCAGGAAGACGGTCATCAGGTCCGTCCCCTTCGCCATGAAGAGCATGCCCGACGTGGAGATCAGCAGGAGGGAGTAGAACTCCCCCTTGTGCGTCCCCTCCCACTCGGAGTAGCCGGTGGCCATCAGGAACGTCAGGAGCGCTGCCGCGAGGATCGTCAGGGTGACGAAGAGCCCCATCCCGTCGTGGACGATCATCCCGGAGAACCCGGAAATCTTCCCGGGCCCCAGGGCGGCGGCGGACAGGATCGCGGCCGCCGTGCCGGCGATGCTGATCCCGCACAGCGTCCCCCTGCCCTTCTCCGGAACGACGAGGTCGGCGAGCAGGACCAGGAGGGCGGTCCCGATCAGCACCAGCTCGGGGAGGATGCTGTAGAGCCCCTGGATCAGGGCCGCGCTGTCGATGGCGATGGGCGGCATCTCCCCCTCACTTTCCCGCGTCGAAGTAGCGGACCAGCAGGGTCTCGCCCTTCGGGGAGTCCGCCAGGGCCGCCTGCCGCTTCGCCTCGACCCGCGCCACGAAGGCGTTCACCGAGGCGTCCATCCGCCGCAGGAACGGCTGCGGGTAGACCCCGATCCAGAGGATGAACAGGAGGATCGGGACCATGTAGGCGATCTCGCGCCCGTTCATGTCGGTCAGGCGCAGGTTCTCCTCGTTCGTCACCTTCCCGTACATCACGCGCTGGAACATCCAGAGCATGTAGACGGCGGCGAAGATGACGCCGGAGGCGGCGACGACGGTCAGCCACATGTTCGTCTTGAAGGACCCGAGCATGATCAGGAATTCGCCGACGAACCCGTTTAGCCCGGGAAGGCCGATCGACGAGAGGGTAACGAACAGGAAGACGAAGGCGTATACGGGGACGACCTTGGAGAGACCGCCGAACTCGGAGATGAGGCGCGTGTGCCGGCGCTCGTAGAGGATCCCGACGATGAGGAACAGCGCGCCGGTGGAGAGGCCGTGGTTGATCATCTGGAGGATCCCGCCCTCGATCCCCTGGATGTTGAAGGCGAACAGCCCCAGCATGACGAACCCCAGGTGCGACACGGAGGAGTACGCCACCAGCTTCTTGATGTCCCGCTGGACCATCGACACGAGCGCCCCGTAGACGATCCCGATCACCGCGAGCAGAGCCACCGCGGGCATCCAGTCGAACGCCGCCGCGGGGAAGAGCGCCATGGCGAACCGGAGGAAGCCGTACGTCCCCATCTTCAGGAGGACCGCCGCCAGGATGACGGAGCCGGAGGTGGGCGCCTCGACGTGGGCGTCGGGGAGCCACGTGTGGAACGGGAACATCGGCACCTTGAAGGCGAAGGCGAGGAAGAACGCCGAGAAGAGCCAGAACTGGAGCTTCACGGGGATCACGAGCTCGTACAGCTTCAGGAGGTCCGTCGTGTAGAAGCCGGCGACCGCGTAATGGTGGAAGTAGAGGACGAGGATGGCGACCAGCATCAGGACCGAGCCGACGAACGTGTACAGGAAGAACTTGATCGCCGCGTAGAGCCGCCGCTCGCCGCCCCACACGCCGATGAGGAAGTACATCGGGATGAGGACCAGCTCCCAGAAGATGTAGAAGAGGAACAGGTCGGTGGCCACGAAGACCCCCACCATGGCGGTGGTGAGGATCAGCATGAACACCAGGAACTCCTTCACGTGCTTCTCCACCGCGGAATAGGCGGAGAGAATCGTGATGGGCATGATGAAGGTGGTGAGCATCAGCAGCCACAGGGAGATCCCGTCGACGCCGACGATGTAGGAGATGCCGTACTGCGGGATCCAGGGGGCCCTCTCCACCATCTGCATCCCCGCCACCGCCCCGTCGAACCGCTGGATCACGAGCAGGGAGATCAGGAACTCGAGGACGGTGACCAGGAGCGTGAAGTTCCGCATCGCCGCGCGCGCGTCCCGCGGGAAGAAGAGCAGCAGGGCCGCCCCGACCATCGGCAGGCCGATGAGGACGGAGAGGAGGTGCTGGTCGAGC
>DASWBR010000319.1:0-4256 GCA_036390495.1 Candidatus Deferrimicrobiaceae bacterium
GATGGACAAGGAGCAGGCGGCGGACATCATCGAGCAGATGCCGCCGGACGAGGCGGCGGACGTCATCGCGGACCTCCCCACCGAGAAGGCGCAGGAGCTGCTCCAGCTGATGGAGAAGGAGGAGGCCGAGGACATCCACGAACTGCTCCACCACGAGGACGACACGGCCGGGGGGCTCATGACGAACGAGTACCTCGCCTACCCGCCGGGGATCACCGTGGGGGAGGCGCTCGAGCGCTTCAAGACCGAGGCGCGCGAGATCGAGCACGTCTACTACGTCTACGTCGTGGAGGAGGAGAAGCTCCTGGGGGTCGTCGGCCTGCGGGACCTCCTGATCGAGGAGCCGGGGAGGAAACTGGCCGAGGTGATGCACACCAAGCTCAAGATCGCCCGTGCCGAAACCGGCCAGGAGACGGTGGCGGAACTCATCTCCAAGTACAACCTCCTCGCCCTGCCGGTGGTGGACGGAGAGAACTGCCTCCTCGGGGTGGTCACCGTCGACGACGTCGTGGACCTGCTCCTGCCGCCGGCGTCCCGCCGCAAGCGCCGGAAGATGTAGCGCGCCTCCCGGCTACAACCCCAGAACGCCCGGCAATCCCGGGAAGACCGTCACGAGGACGAGCAGGCCGGTCAGGAAAATCATGACCGCCGTGGTCGTCCACGCGATCCCGTTGAACGCCTTCGAGTTGACGTGCCCCCCCATCAGCTCCCGGTCGTTGATCAGCCGCAGCATGAAGATCAGCACGAAGGGGAGGAGCATCCCGTTGACGACCTGGGAGAGGTACATGACGAGGATCAGCGGCGCGCCCGGGTAGAGGATCGTGCCCGCCCCCAGGACGATGAGCCCGGTGTAGAGCCAGAAGAACTGCGGGGCGGTGCGGAAATCCTTGTCGATCCCCGACTCCCACCCCATCCCCTCGCAGACGCTGTAGGCGGTGGCCAGCGGCAGGATGGAGGCGGCGAACAGCGACGCGTTCGCCAGGCCGAAGGCGAACAGCCAGGAGGCGTACTTCCCGGCGAGGGGGGCGAGGGCCACGGCGGCGTCCTTGGCGTTCTCGACGTGGATCCCGTTGACGAAGAGGGTCGCCCCGCACGCGACGATGATGGCGAGTGCCACGACATCCGTGACGAAGCAGCCGAAGATCACGTCGACGCGGGTGAGGGAGTAGTTCTCGATCTGCACGCTCTTCTCCACCACCGCGGACTGCAGGTAGAACTGCATCCACGGGGCGATCGTCGTCCCGACCATGCCGATGAGCATCGTGAGGTATGCTCCGTCCGCGCGGACCACCGGGACCACCAGGCTCCTGCCCACGGCGCCCCAGTCGGGGCCCGCCAGGTAGGACGCAACGGGGTAGGTGAAGAAGACCAGACACGCCACCAGGAAGACCTTCTCCACCACGCGGTACGTCCCCTTGACCACGAGGAACCACACGGCGACCGCGCCCACCGGAACGGAGACGTACTTGCTGACGCCGAAAATCTCCCACGCGGACGCCCACCCGGCGAATTCGGCCACCGTGTTGCCGAGGTTGGCGAGCACGAGCGCGACGAGAAGGAAGAAGGTCGGACGGACCCCGAACTTCTCCCGGACGAGGTCGGCCAGCGTCTTCCCCGTGACGACCCCCATCCGGGCCACCATCTCCTGGACGACAACCAGCGCGACCGTGATCGGGATCAGCGTCCAGAGGAGGGCGTACCCGAAATGGGCGCCGGCGATCGAGTACGTGGCGATCCCGCCCGCGTCGTTGTCCACGGATGCGGTGATGATCCCCGGCCCGAGCACGGACAGGAACAGCGCAATCTTCGCCTTGTCGGGCCGGCGGAACCGCACGGGCTCTCCTCCTCCAGGATTTCCACCGTTGAAAAATAGCACACAAGCCGGACGGGGCGCTCCCGAAAAGACATTTCCACGTTCCCCGGCATCCGATTCCCGTTCCCTCCCGGCCCTTTCCTGCGATAATCGGGGTAGGGATGCATCCGGGAACGACGGAGCGGGAGGGGACATGATGGGACCGTGGGTCGCGGCGGGAATCGTGTTCCTGCTCGTGCTGATTCCGTGGACGGGGGCCGCGGGATTCTCCGACGAGGACCGGGCCCTGCAGAAGGGCCGTTCCGCGGCGTACGAACTGAGCGAAACCGTGCGGGGGAAGCTCCAGGAGAGCATGAAGTCGTCCGGACCCGCCGGGGCCATGAAGGTGTGCGCCTACCAGGCGGAGGCGCTCGCCGAAGAGGTGGCGGCCCGCCAGGGAGTAGCGGTGCGCCGGACGTCGCTGCGGCTGCGCAACCTGAAGAATTTCCCCGACGCCTGGGAACGGGCGCTGCTCGAGCGCCTGCAGGAAATGTCCCTGACGGGCAAGGTGCCGGACGATGTGTTCGAGGCGACGGAGGCCGGCGGGAAGAGGGTGTACCGGTACGCGAAGACGCTCCTGGTCGGCCCGGTCTGCATCGCTTGCCACGGGACGCCGTCGGAGATCCCCGAAGAGGTCCGGGAGGTGCTGGGGGAGAGGTACCCCGAAGACCAGGCGACCGGCTACCGGCAGGGGGATCTGCGCGGAATCGTGAGCGTGCTGATCCCGGCGGAGGAGTAGGCGGGGCGGGACTGTGAACGGACGCATCCTCTTCATCGACGACGACCCCGCGGGCCGCGAGGTGGCGCTGTTCAACCTCCGGAAGGCGGGGTACGAGGTCGTCGCCGCGTCGGACGGGACCGAGGGGCTCTCCGCGTTCGCCGCGTCCCCCTTCGACCTGGTGATCACCGACCTCAAGATGCCGGGGATCTCGGGGATGGAAGTGCTCCGGACGGTGCGGGGCCGGGCGCCCGACGTCCCCGTCCTGGTCATCACCGCCTTCGGAAACGTGGAGACCGCGGTGGCGGCGATGAAGGACGGCGCGGACGACTTCATCGGGAAGCCGTTCCACCGGGACCAGCTCCTCCTCGCCGTGTCGAAGGCCCTCGGGCGCAGCCGGCTGGCCGCGGAGGTTCGCGACCTGCGGATCCGCGCCGCGGGGGTGGGGCGGAAGATCGTCTTCGCGTCGCCGCCCATGCGGCAGCTGCTCGAGCGGACCGACCGGGTCGCCGCGACGGACGCCACCGTCCTGATCACCGGCGAGAGCGGCACGGGGAAGGAACTGGTTGCGCGGAGGCTCCACGTCCGGTCGGCGCGGGCGGAAGGGCCGTTCGTGGTGGTCAACTGCGCGGCGATCCCGGGGGAGCTCCTCGAGTCGGAGATGTTCGGTCACGCCCGCGGCGCCTTCACCGGAGCCGTGAAGGACCGTCCGGGGCGGTTTCGCCAGGCCGACCGCGGGACTTTATTCCTGGACGAGGTTGCGGAGATCCCGGTAGCGCTGCAGGGAAAACTCCTGCGGGCGCTCCAGGAGAGGTCGGTGGACGCCGTCGGCGCGGACGCGCCGGTGCCGGTGGACGCCCGGATCGTCGCCGCGACCAACCGGGACCTCCCGGCGCGGATCCGGGAGGGGGCGTTCCGCGGGGACCTCTACTACCGGCTGAACGTCGTGGAGCTCCCCGTCCCCCCCCTTCGGGAGCGGCCGGAGGACATCCCTCTCCTGGTCGCGAGTTTCCTGGACGAACTGGCTCCCGGGCGGGACATCGCCATCCCTCCCGCCGTGATGGAGGAGCTCGTCCGCCGGCCCTGGCCCGGCAACGTGCGGGAGCTGAAGAACGCCTGCGAGCGGATGGTCGCCCTGTGCGCGGGGGACGAGGTTTCGCTGCGGGACCTGCCGCCCGTCTCGCGGAGGCCCGAAGACCGGTCCGGCGAGGATGCGTCCCCGGAGTGGCCTGCCCTGCCCCCCGACGGGCTCTCGCTGGTCGATCTCGAGAAGCGGGTGATCGAGCGGGCGCTGCGCCTGAAGGGGGGGAACATCACCCAGGCGGCGGCGTACCTGCGGATCCCTCGGCACATCCTCGTCTACCGACTCGAGAAGTACGGGATCCGGCGCGATGGGTGATTCCCGGCATGCCGGCCTCGCCGGGTCGTTGCGGGAGGAGCTGCGGCCGGTCTTCTCCCTCCGCATGGTGGCCACCGCGTGGCTGCCTTGCCTGGCGATCACCGTGCTCCACTACCGCACGGGCGCCCACCACGCGTGGGGGCACGACATCCTCCGCCGGCTCTACTACCTTCCGATCCTCTTCGCCGCCTTTTCCGGCGGGGCGCGCGGTGCGGTGGCCGTCTCCGTCTTCGCCTCCCTTATCTACCTCCCTCACGCCTTCACGCGCCTGCTGGTGCAGGACCCGG
>DASWBR010000320.1:0-3021 GCA_036390495.1 Candidatus Deferrimicrobiaceae bacterium
GAGGTCGTACACCAGCCCGGCGGAGGAAGCCCGGGTCGTGCTGGCCACGTTCGATCCGGGGGTCCCCGGGTCGACCGGGATCGCGGCGGTGGGGTCGCCCTGGTTCTCCCCCGCGATCACCAGCCGCAATTTCCGGGTGAGCCGGGGGAGCCGGATGCTCGCGCGGAACGCGGTCCGGAACGTGTAGTGCTGAAGCCCGTCGTACCGGAAGTCGTTCTTCCACCACACGGCGGCCCTCGCCCCCTCGGCGCCCTGGGCCAGTTCCCCGCCGAGGAGCCGGTCGCACCAGTCGGCGGCCGCGAACAGGCACATCTCTACGAATCCGTGGGTCTCGTCCACCCAGGTGTTGTCGATTAAGGCGGCGTTGTCCCCGGGAGGCAGCCCCGCCGCGTTGTCGGCGGCGACATTGTCCCCGGCCGGTGGGTTCCCGACGGACGGCGGCTCCGTCGTTCCCGGGTGGAGCGCCCCTGCGGGCCCCGTCGTGCGCGGGGACGCCGCCGCGTTGTCGGCGGCGACGTTGTCCCCGGCTGGGAGGGTTCCTCCAGGTGTTTCCGCGGCGGAGGCGACGGAGGGGAGCGGAAAGAGGGCAAGCCACGCCGGGAGAAAAAGGAAAAGCCGCGCCTTCATCGATACCCCAGCGGACCGGTCGGGGGTCCGGCTTCCCCGATATCACAGCTCCCGGAAACGCGAAACCCCCCGCGCACGGCAGGGGGGTTCGGCGTTCCGGGTGCGGCGGGGATGCTTATGGCTTGAACGTCCCCTCCTCGAGGATGACCGCGTACTGGTACCCCGCTCCGAAATCCTTGTCCTTGTACAACGTTCCCCGGGCCGTCACCACGTCCCCCACCTTCGGGTCCTCCTGGGAGGTGACGACGACGTTGTTCGTTCCCTTTCCGGAGTCCCCGCTGCCATCCCGCAGGTGGATCCAGTTCTTCCCCATGATCCCCCTCGAGACCTTCACGACCTTCCCGCGCACCGACACGTTCTTCTTGTCCAGGGTGCCGCTCTTCTCGTAGAGCTCGCTGACGGTGTAGGCGTCCTTCCCCTTGGCCTTCTCCACCTTGATGGGCTCGCTGGACGCCGGGGCCTTCGCCCCCTCGCTTCCGCCCCCCTGGCCCGACATGTTCCCGAACGCCAGGGCATCGCCGCCCGCGAGCAGTACGGCGATGGATACGACCGCGGCAAGCAATCTTCCGAAACGGATCATCCGAATCCCCTTTCCGGGTTTTTGGGCCAGTCTACCACCTCGCCCCAGCGCGTTCCCGGAAATTTCCCGCGGTTCTCCGGTACACTATCGGAAGACCAACCGGGATGGCCTGGGACCCCCGGGAAGGGCCGGGAGGGGGAACTGCATGAACGTGGTGGCGTTCAACGGGAGCGCGCGCAAGGACGGCAACACGGCGATCCTCCTGCGGACCGCGCTCGCGGAGATGGAGAAGGAAGGGATCGGGACCGAACTGGTCCAGCTCTCCGGGGAGAGGATCCGGGGGTGCACCGCATGCTACAAATGTTTCCGGAACCAGGACCGCCGGTGCTCGGTGAAGGGGGACGCGGCGAACGGGTGCATCGGGAAGATGGCCTCCGCCGACGGGATCCTGCTCGGATCTCCCACCTACTTCGCCGACGTGTCGGCGGAGATGAAAGCCCTGATCGACCGGGCGGGGATGGTGGGGAGGGCCAACGGGGACATGTACCGGAGGAAGGCCGGGGCCGCCGTGGTCGCGGTGCGGCGGGGCGGCGCCATCCACGCCTTCGACACGATGAACCACTTCTTCCTGATCGGCCAGATGATCGTCGTGGGCGCGAACTACTGGAACGTCGGGATCGGGCGGGAGATCGGGGACGTCGAGAGGGACGAGGAGGGGCTGGACACGATGCGGACCCTCGGGCGGAACATGGCGTGGCTCCTCCCGCGGATCCGCGGGGCGTAGGCGGCGGGTCACCCCCCGGGGCACCGGGCCGGGGTCGCCGGCCCGGAACCGCGGGAAGCGGCGGAGGCTAGAACTTGTACGTCAGACGGAACGTCGTGCGGTTCCCCTCGGGGCGGTTCTCCACCGCCGTCTCCCACGCCGTCTTCAGTCCCATCGAGAAGTTCGGCGAGACGGCCCAGAAGACCGCGGGCCCGATGGCGAACACCTGCTCCTTGCTGTCGTTCACGGTCTGCCCGTTGAACTTGTCGTCCGTGGTCTGCACGAGGTAATACCCCGCCGCCGACCCCCAGAAGTTCTTGAGGAACTGGTACTCGAGCGAGTAGTTGAAGTGGAACACCTGCCCCGGGGTGATGTCGCTTACCCCAAGGGCCTTGAATCCATCGAACGGGTCGTCGTTTTTCGTGTTGAAATCGTACATGAGCCGCCAGGACGTGGAGAGCTTGTCCGTCAGGAACCAGGTGAAGGCGTAGTACGGCTCGAAGGTCCAGATGTTGGAGCCCGGGTTGATCAGGTACTGGCTGTCGTACTGCCCCGTCGGCATGACGACGTCCAGTTCGAGGCGGTGGATGAACGGGCGGCCCAGCAGCTTCGTGTCGAACCACTGGAGGAAGGGGCCGACGATCAGGTCCCCCCACGCGCCGGGATTGGTCGAGACCGGGGGTCCGGGAGAGCCGACGGTCCCCGAGCCGCTGATCGCCACGAGGGGGAGGAGCACGGTGGCGCCGAGGTGGCCTCCGAGCACCTTGTGCTTGTAGACCTGGACGACCTGGTTCATCGACAGGACGTTTGCGACCTCCGGGCTCCCGGGGATATTGTTCCCGTTGCTGTCCTTGAAATGGTTCGACCCGTACGCCTGGATGTACTCGGTGAAGTACGTACCGGGGCCGGGCGGGCCCCCGTCCAGGATGTCGGTCAGCCCGAGGTTCAGCGGCGGCTGGTTGAAGGCTACCGCCGGGGTACCGGCGATGCCGAGCGCCAGCGCGGCCACCAGCAGTGCGGAGAAGGTCTTGCGCATCGCATCCCTCCGTGGGGTGGAGTCGCCCGGGATGAAACCGGACTCACCATTCATACCCGCCGGGCTGCGGGGCCG
>DASWBR010000321.1:0-6631 GCA_036390495.1 Candidatus Deferrimicrobiaceae bacterium
GGGTTGAGAAGGATCGGCGTGCCGGCGAGGAGGGCGTTGTCGATCCCGACCCGCGCGTAAAGAACGTGAGCCGTATTGTCGGCGTACGCGACGCGCAGGGTGTTGTCCGCCGTCACCAGCCCGAACGACGGATCCGCCAGATTCCCCTCCGGAAGCGGCAGTTCCTGGACGATCTGCGACCTGACGGCGTTGTTGTCAAGCGAGATGAGCGCCCGGAACAGCCGGCTCCCGCTCCCTGCCGGGGGAGTCGCCTGGAACACGACGACCAGCTGGGTCGAGGACCGCACGGCGATTTGAGGGTGGCGGGCCTGCGTGTACGGGCCGTTGTCGATCGCCACGGCCCGGGTGACGAACACCTGGTTGTCGGTGGTGGCACTGCTTGTGAAATCCGCGGCCCCGTTCACCGCGGCGTAATGCAACACGTTGTCGGTGTTGCCCGAGTTGTTTCCCACGAAGGCCACGTGGATCGTGTTGCCGTTCGACGCAACCGACGGCTGATCGAACACCTTGCCGCCGAAGATGCTGTTCACCGGAAAGATCCGCTCCGCCCGCGCCTCCGCTGCGAGCGCGAGAACGGCGGCGAGGACGGGCAGGAAGCGGCGGAAAAAAGGGTTCATTCGTTCCCTCCGGGGTGTCGGTTCCCGTGCTACTCCAGGCGCCAAAAACGCCATTGTATCCCATTTCCCGAACGGATACCGACCGCGTCGACCGTCCGGGCGGTGTCCCCGAACTCCCCCGTGGAACGCACGTGGAACGTCGTGGAGCTCACGTCCAAGATGTCCCGTATGCGGGTGCGGCGGTACAGCTCCTGGAGGAAAGGGGAGACGTTGCCGATTTCCTCCGGTTTCGTGAACGGGTGATCCTTCCGGTACGAGAGGATCGCGTCCGCCGTTCCTGCGTCGATCGCCCCGACGTCCGCCGCGTCCGTCCCCGCGGAGAGGGACATCAGGACCTCCTTGGGGGCCGTGTTGAGGTTCACCTTCCCGGAGGAGAGGACCGTCACGTGCGGCCGGAGCTTCTCGAACACCTCGGGGGTCACCCCCCGAACGAGGCGCAGTTCCCCGACCGTGTCGAACAGGTCGTTTTTCGCGCGGTACGGGTACGGAAGCCCGAGGTAATAGGCGCTTTCCACCCCCCCGACCCTCGGCGAATCGTCGTTGTCCAGCCAGTCGACCACCGAATCCGCCACCGCACCGTCGATGCCGAGGGTGTCCAGCAGGCGCCGGAAGACCGCGAGGCGCTGCTCGTCCGGCGCGTTCCCGTTCGGGAGGACGAGGCGGTTCAGGTTGAGCTTCCGCTCCTCATCCTCGATCGAGACCTTCGCGGTGCCGTCCCCGAGGTCGATGGGGGGGGCGGGACGGGACCAGATCTCGTCGAGGGTGTCGTAGGAGTTGTCCCTCGCGTCCTGCCGCAGGGCGACCCGCGCGGCGCCGATCCCGCCCTCGGCGAGGAGGGCGCACCGGATCGAGTCCCGACCGTAGGCGCCGGTCTGCGCCGCCCGCGCGCCGATGCGGAAGATCTCGTGCGCTAGGGCGACGACGAGCACGAGGACCAGGAGGGTGACGAGGAGGGCCACCCCTCTCTCGTTCCGCCGGTCGCTCAAGGGGGGGCGGCCTGGCGGCGCCCGGAGAGGATCAGCTCCGCCTCCTGCCCGGCGAGGGGGACGGGGACCTCCCGCCGATACGTTTCCCCGCGCTGCCCGGTCAGCTCGAAGGCGAGCTTTGTCGGAAGCGTCGCCCTCGTTCCACCCCCGGGGGGCCAGTCTCGGTGCCACGTGGTCCCGTCGTACAGCATCACCCGGAACCCATTCAAACCTTCCGCCACGAGGGTTTCCCGGGAGGGGATCCGGTTCGAGAGGAAGGGGAGGTCCGACTGCTCGCGGTGCAGCTCCAGAGACGTCCCGTCCGCGGAGAGGCGCGGGAAATACCGCACCTTCACGATGTCCGCCGGCACCCTCCCGCTTTCCGCGTCCGGCAGGCGGAACGCCGTGAAGACGAGCGTTGCCGCCGGTTTTCCGGAGAACTGGTCCTCGCGGCACGTCATGGCCGACTCCTCGCGGTGGGGTGCGGCGACGGCGCCCTGGAGCTCGGTCCCGAGCCGATCCATGACGAGGCGGACCTGGCGGAACTCCCTCGAACGCGAGGACAGGATCTCGCGGGCCCGGACGGTGCCCGTGAACGCGGAGAGGAGGAGCAGCAGAACGACGGACAGCACGGCGAGGGTCAGGAGCACCTCGATGAGGGTGAAACCGCGGCGCCGTCCCGGGGTCATTTCACCGCCACGCCGGAGAAGGATACGCGCTCCTCCTGTCCGTCCGACTTCCAGGTGACGTCGACGTGGACCTCCCGGGCGTCCGGGTGGATGGCGGAACGGACGGACCGTTTCCAGGAGTAGGCGTCCATCGGGGAGGGGAACTTCCCGGTGGTCTCCCCCGCGTCGGGGAAGCCCGAGGTCGCCTCCCGCACGAGCGATTCGGCGAGATAGGAGGCGGCGGTCCACCGTTCCGAACGCTCCTCCGCGGCGATCGCGCCGGAGACGATCTGGTACGCGAGGAGGAGAGTCGTGGCGAGGATCGCCAGCGACACCAGGACCTCGAGGAGGGTGAAACCCTCCGTGCGATCCCTGCGCCCCCGGTCCTCAGCCATCGTCCCGCACCGTTCCCTCGAGGACCGTGAACGTCCCGTCGTACGGTTCGAGGCGAAGCGTCCACCGGGAGGGCCGGTCCGTCTCGCCTGTGTCCGTGAGGAACACCCGCGCAGCGGGGACGAGCCCGCCGGCGCGGTACCGGATCTCGGTCGGAATGTCCAGGAGGCGGTCCTCGCCCTCCACGCGGATCCCGGTGACGGTGAGGCGCGGCCCGAACTCCTGCGGCCGCGCGGGTGCGTCGTCCCGGTCCACCCGCCGGAACTCGTAGGTGCCGGCGTCGGGGCGCAGGATCAGCCGCGATTCCCGCTTTTCGAAGAGCGCGGCGTCGTACGCCGCCTCGGAGCCGGCCGCCAGGTCCCGGAACACCGCGTCCCTCCCGGGATCCCCCAGGAGGGACATCCTCGGGATCGCGACCCAGAGGAGCAGGCCGAGCACGAACAGGACGGCGGCGAGTTCGACGAGGGTGAAACCGCCCCTACCGGATCTCCCAGGAGTTGATGTCCGCATCCTCGCCTTCGCCTCCCGGCGCGCCGTCCGCGCCGTAGGAGCTGATGTCGTAGTCGCCGTTCGATCCCGGGCTCACGTAGACGTACGCGTTCCCCCAGGGGTCCTTCGGCACGCGGTCCAGGTAGCCGCCCTTCCGGTAATTCTTCGGCGCTCTGCCCGCGTCGGGCATCCGCACAAGGGCCTCCAGCCCCTGGTCCGTCGTGGGGAAGAACCCGTTGTCCAGCTTGAAGAGCTCGAGGGCCTGCTCGATGCTGCGGATCTGCACCCGCGACTGGGTCTTCTTCGCCTCTTCCGTTCGGCCGATGAGCTTTGGGACGACGAGTGCCGCGAGCAGGCCGAGGATGACGATGACCACCATGATCTCGATGAGGGTGAACCCCGCGCGGTCGCGGAGCCTCCCGTCCGGCCTTCGGTGTGCTTCCATCGGAACCCTCCTATCGGACGATCTGGGAAATGTCGAGCAGCGGCAGCAGGATCGAAACGACGATGAAGGCGACGACGCCCCCCATCGCCAGGATGATCAGGGGCTCGAGGAGGGAGAGGAGCCGTGTGAGCCGCGCGTTCGTCTCCTCGTCCATCGCGTCCGCCGCCCGGGAAAGCATTTCGCCGAGGGTGCCGCTCTCCTCGCCCACCGCCACCATCTGGACCAGGGCGGGGGGGATTTCGGGGTGCGGGCGCAGTGCGTCGGAAAGGGTCGCCCCTTCCACGACCCGGTCCGCCGATGCCGCGACGCGCCCGGCGATCACCGCGTTCCCGACGACGGGCGCCACGATGCGCAGGGCCCGGTCGACGGTGATGCCGCCGGAGACGAGCGTGGAAAGGGTTCGGGCGAAACGCGACAGGGCGGAAAGGTACGCCAGCCGCCCCGTGAGGGGCATCCGCAGGAGCCAGGCGTCGCGGGCCATCTTTCCGGCTTCCGTGGCGAGGTACCGCCGGACAAGGAGGGTGGCGGCCCCCGCCGCGAGCAGAAGCGCCCACCACCCGGCCGCGAGGACGTCGGTGACCGCAATGAGGATCCGCGTTGGCAACGGCAGCGCCTTCCCGAGGTGGGCGAAGATCCCGACGATCTTCGGCACGACGAAGGTCAGCAGGAAGATCACGACGAGGCTCGCCACCACGGCCATCAGCAGGGGGTAGGTCAGGGCCGACCGGATGCGCCCCTTCGTGCGGGCCTGCTCCTCGAGGTGGTCGGCCAGGCGGGAGAGGGAGAGCGCGAGGGTCCCGCTCTCCTCGCCCGCCCGCACCATGGCGGCGTAAAGGTCCGGGAACGTTCCGGGACGGGCTTCCACGGCGCGCGCGAGGGACGCCCCTTCGCGCACCGCGCCCTGGACCTCGAGGAGGACGCGGCGGCTCTCCGGATCGTCCACCTGGGACGAAACCGACTGCAGCGCGGACACGAGGGGAACCCCCGCCCCCACGAGCGTGGCGAGTTGCCGCGTGAGGAGGGGAAGGAACTCCTGCCGGCCAAGGAGGGATGGGAGGAAAGGGGATTTCCTGCCGGCGGGCCCTTCGTCCAGGGCGAGAGGGAACACTCCCTCCGCGTGGAGCTTCTTTCGCGCGACGGGGAGACTTTCGGCCTCCAGGGTCCCTTTCGTCTCCACCCCGGCCCGGGAGATCCCCTTGTAACGGTACGTGGGCACGTCCGTCTAATCCTCCTGCGTGACGCGGAGAACCTCCTCCGCCGAGGTGACGCCGGAGAGCACCTTCTCCGCCCCGGCCGAAAGGAGCGTCCGCATCCCCCGGGACACGGCGACCGCGCGGATCCCGTCCGCGTCCGAACGGGTGAGGATGGCAGACCGGATCGTCTCGTCGGCGGGGAGGATCTCGAACAGGGCGATCCGCCCGGAATACCCCGTGTGGAGGCACCTCTCGCATCCCGTGGCGCGGTAAAACGGGGAGGAGGGGGGAGCCGGCAAACCGATCCCGCGGGCCTCCGCCTGGGTGGGCGCGTACCCCGCCTTGCAGGCCGGGCAGAGGCGGCGCACCAGCCGCTGGGCGACCACCGCGGAGAGTGAGGAGGCCACGAGGAACGGTTCGATCCCCATGTCGACCAGGCGCGTCACGGCGCTGGCGGCATCGTTGGTGTGCAGCGTGGACAGAACCAGGTGGCCGGTGAGGGACGCCTGGATCGCGATCTCGGCGGTCTCCGCGTCCCGGATCTCCCCGACCATGATGATGTCGGGGTCCTGCCGCAGGATCGACCGGAGTCCGTTGGCGAAGGTCAGCTGGATCTTCGGGTTGACTTGGATCTGCCCGATCCCGCGGATCTGGTACTCCACCGGGTCCTCGATCGTGATGATGTTTTTCGTCCCGGAATCGAGCCGCTGCAGCGCGGCGTAGAGCGTCGTGGTCTTGCCGGAGCCGGTTGGCCCCGTCACCAGGACGATCCCGCTCGACCGGGAGAGGAAACGCTCGAAGATCGACATCTCGCCGGGAGAAAGGCCGAGGTCGGTCAGCCCGAGGACGACGTTCGTGCGGTCGAGCAGGCGGAGCACGGCGCGCTCCCCGAACGCCGTCGGGACGGTGGAGACGCGGATGTCGATCTCCTTCCCGCCCATGCGGATCCGGATCCTCCCGTCCTGCGGGAGGCGGCGCTCCGCGATGTCGAGGCCGGCCATGACCTTGACCCGCGACACGGCCGGGGCGTGCCACTTCCTCGGAGCGGTCACCATGGTGTACAGGATCCCGTCGACGCGGTTCCGGACGACCAGTTCCTTCTCGTACGGCTCGAAGTGGATGTCGCTGGAGCGGTCGCGGATGGCGCGGAACAGCACGGAGTGCACGAACCGGATGACGGGCGCCTCGTCGGGGGAGTCGAGGAGGTCCCTGGTCTCCTCGATGGTTGCGGCGACGTCGAGGTCGAGGTCCCACTCCCCGGAGAGCCCCTCCACGATCTCCCGCTCGGGGGTCTGGGCCCGCTCGTACGCCGCGTCGATACGGGCGAGCACCTCCTCCGGCGGGGCGGAGACCACGCGGCCCGGGCCGGTGAGGAACCGCATCTCGTCGATCGCCTCGCGCGCTTCGGGCTTCCCGCAGAGGAGCACGGCCTCCCCGGCCGGGGACCTGCACGGGAGCAGGAGATGCTTCCGCGCGTAGACGATCGGGATCTTCGGGAGGAGGGACAGGTCCGCCGTCAGTTCTCCCGGACCCGCCGCGTGCCCCTTCTGTCCGGTCATTTCCCGTTGTCCCCGGGCAACGGCAACGCCTTGTCGGCGTCGGTCTTCATTTTGTCGTACTGCTTCTGGAGCCGTTCCGCCTTCTCCAGGGTCCGTCCGACCATGTCGGACGGCTCCTTGATGATATGCGGCGTCAGCATGATCAGGAGGTTCGTCTTCTTCTTGGTGACCGAGTCGAACCGGAAGAGGCGGCCCAGCAGCGGGATGTCCCCCAGGAGGGGAACCTTGTTCTGCGTGACGTTGACCTGCTCCTGCATCAGGCCGCCCAGGAGGACCGCGTCGCCGTTCTTGACGAGCACGTT
>DASWBR010000322.1:0-5240 GCA_036390495.1 Candidatus Deferrimicrobiaceae bacterium
GGTGATCCTCTCGGGGACCGCGCGCGAGTCGAGCATGATCATGCCGATGATCAGCATGATCATGCTGATCATCGGCATGATCATGCTCGACTCGCGCGCGGTCCCCGAGAGGATCACCTTGAAATCCTTCCACCGCCAGCAGCCGTAGACCGCGACGACCAGCACCAGCGCCCCGAAGGCGCCGATCCCGGCGACCTCGGAAGGGGTGGCCCACCCGCCGTACAGCGCCGCCATGACGAGCAGGATCAGCAGCAGGAACGGGAGGAGCCTCGGCAGAGTGGCCAGCCGCTCCCGCCACGTGTACCGCTCCTCCGCCAGCAGGGCGGCCGAGGTGGCGTGGCCGCTTCCTCCCGCCGCCTTCCGGCGCTCCCGCCACGCCGCCAGCATGACGTAGCAGGAAAACATCCCCGTGAGCAGGATCCCGGGCCCCACGCCGCCCATGAAGAGCTTCCCGATCGACTGCTCGGTGGCGAGCCCGTACAGGATCATCGTGAGGCTGGGGGGGATGAGGATTCCCAGCGTCCCGCCGGCGCCGATGATCCCCGTCGCCAGCCCGTTGGAGTAGCCTCGCTTGCGCATCTCCGGGATGCCGGAACTGCCGATCGCCGCGCACGTCGCCGGGGAGGAGCCGCACATGGCGGCGAACACCGAGCACGCCAGCGTGTTCGCCACGCCCAGCCCTCCCGGCACCCGGTGCAGCCACCGGTTGAGGGAGTTGTACAGGTCGGACCCGGCGCGCGACTTCCCGATCGCGGCGCCCATCATGATGAAGAGCGGGATGGTGAGCAGGGTGAAGTTGTTCAGCTCGCTGTAGATCGTCTCCGCCACGATGTGGATCTGCGCCGCCGGCATGAAGACCACCATGAACAGGAGCGCCACGCCGCCCACCGCGAACGCGATCGGCATCCCGGAGAACATGAACAGGAACGTCGCCGCCGCGTAGAGGAGGCCGACCTGCAGCTCGTTCACGGGTTGTCTCCCCGGATGTCCAGACCAACGCTCTCCTCGGCGGCCTGGACCTCCGCGTCGTGGTGCAGCGGCGCGCCCCCGCCCGGAAGGACGGGCCGGATCGTCTCCTCCACGATCTGGATCAGGATCTGCAGCGCGAGGGTGGTCATCCCGACAGCCATCCACAGGAAGACAGTCCACAGCTTCGGCGCCCAGACGGTGTCGCTCGCACGCCCCTCCGACCACGCCTCGTGGAACAAGTGCCAAGACTGCCACGCGATGAACGCGCAGAACAGAAGGGAAAAGACGTCCGCCGCGAGCATCCGCCAGTGCGTCCACCGCCGCGGCATCACCCCGTCCAGGATCTCGATGGCCACGTGCCCGCGGGTCAGCTGCGTGTGCGCCGCCGCGAGAAACGTCGAGACGATCAGCAGCATGACGCTGAACTCGATCTCCCAGTCCGTCGGCCACGCCAGCGCGTAGCGCACCACCACCTCGTACACCAGGACCGAGGTGGCGACGCAGATGACGATCCCGGCCAGGTACCCCATCAGGGTGTTGAGCCGCTTGACCCCCCGGCTGGCGGCCTGAAGGATTTCGCCCACCGTCACCCCTCCCCGCCGGCCGTCACTTGACGGCGATCGCCATGTCCAGCAGCGCCTTGCCGTTCTTCACCTTCTCGGCGAAATCCTTGAACGCGGTCTGCTCGGCCAGCGCGCGCCACTGCCGGAACGCCGCCTCGTCCATGTCGTGGGCCTTCGCGCCGGCCTTGGCGTAAACCTCGGCCATCCGCTGGTCGTCCTTGCGGGACTCCTCCATGCCGAACTTCTCCAGGCTCGCCCCCACCTCCGCGACGATCTTCTGCTGCTCCGGGGTGAGCCTCTGGAACGCGTCCCGGGCGATCAGCAGCGGCTCCATCATGAACCAGAACGTCCTGTTGCGCGCGGTGGTCACGTTCTTCGTGAACTCGAACAGGCGGTAGCTGATCAGCGAGGTGCTGGAGGTCAGCGCGGCGTCGAGGACGCCGGACTGCATGGCGCTGAAGATCTCGCTGGAGGGCATCCCCGTGATGGCGGCGCCGGCGGCCTTGAGCATCAGGTCCATCTCCTTGCTTCCGCCCCGGAACTTCATCCCCTTCACGTCGTCCGGGACGACCACTTTCCCCTTCGTCGAGGCGATGCCGCCTCCCTGCCACACCCAGGTCAGGATCACGATGTTCTTCTCGGCGAGGATGCGCGAGAGTTCCTTCCCGATCGGGGCGTCCTTCCAGCGGAGCCCCTGCTCGTAGCTGGTCACCAGAGTCGGCATCAGGCCGAGGTTCGCCTCCGGGATCTCCCCGCCGCCGTAGGAGATCGGCACGAGCGACAGGTCGAGCGTCCCCTTGCGCAGTGACGGGATCTGGGAGTTGGCCTTGACGAGGGAGCTGGACGGGTAGATCTCGAACTTCAGCTGCCCCCTGGTCCGCCTCTCCACCTCCGCCGCGAACTTGCGGCAGAGGCGGTCGCGGAAATCCCCTTCCGCCTCCGTTCCGCCCGGGAACTGGTGGGAGATCTTGAGGACCACCGGGGGCGCGGCTTCCGCCGGGGGGGCGGACAGGATCACCGGAAACAGCGCGAGCAGGACTGCCAGGGCACCAACGGGAAAAACGCTCCGGGAAACGGGCATGCGTGTTCTCCTTTCGACAGACATCCGGATTGAGGTCGACCCGGCCGTCGCCGCGGACCGCACGGACGACCGGAAAGGACAGGCAACCGGAACAATATTGCATATCATAACGGCGTTTTGCCAAATCAAATAAGTGGGACGGAAATATTCCTGCAGGTCGGGCAAACGGCGGGAATTCCCGGGGGGGGCCCCGGGAGTGCAAAGTCGCGGGATTAGCCGGGCTTGCCGGGTCCCTCGTCGAGGGCGTGCGCGTGCCGGAGGGCGACCGCGGCCACGTGGCCGAACGCGGTGAGCAGCTCCAGGTCCTCCTCCGAGAAGCCGGCCACCTCGTTGTGGTCGAGGTTGATCACCCCGACCACCTCGGAGCCCCACTTCACCGGCACCGCCATCTCCGACATCACGGCGGAGCTGGCCTCCACGTACCGGGTGTCCTTCCGCACGTCGGGCACCAGGAGCGGCTTCCCCTCCTTCGCGACCCACCCCGTGACCCCTTCCCCGAGTCGCAGCCGGACCGCGCTCTTCACCTTCTCCCCCAGACCCCGTTCCGCCTCGATGCGGAGGAGCCCCGTCTCCCGCTCCACCCGGATGATGGACCCGGAGGTGGCGCCCATCAGCTCCGTCGCGCGGTCGACGATCAGCTGGAACAGGACGGCGGGGTCGTTCTCCTCGTTCAGCGCCTTGCTGATCTCGAAGATCGTCGTGAGCTTGCGGGCCTTCTTGTCCAGGCGGGCGACCAGGGCGGCGTTCTCCAGCGCGATGGCGGCGAAGTTCGCCATGACGGAGAGGAGCTTCAGGTCGGCGTCGACGAGGTGCCGGCCGTCCAGCGGGGTCGCGGCGGCCATCAGCCCGATGGCGGCGGTGGGCCCCTTCACGGGGGCCGCGAGGAACCCCTTCACGTCGAGGCGGCGCATCAGGCGCAGGAGCTGCCGGTCCGTCCCCGGCCGCCCCTCCGAGACGATCAGCCCTTCCCCCGAGGAGAGGACGGGGTGCACCACCATCCGGTAGATCTCCTGGCGGTACTTCTCGAACTGCCTCCCCCGAGGGATCCCGGCCATCGAGCGGACAATCAGGTGCTCCACCCCGGGCTCCTCGAGGAGCAGCACGCACCGCTCCACGCGGAGGATCGAGGCGGTCGCGGAGGTGATGAGGTCGAGGCTGCGCTGCAGGTCCCCGGTGGGGGCGCTCATCGCCTGGGAGACCTCGTACAGGCCGGCGGTCAGGGCGGCGGCAAGCGACACCTCGCGGGTGCTTCCGGAAGACCTCTTCCCGCCCCGCAGCGCCTCGAACAGGATATCGAAAACGCTCATCCGTTCCTCAAGATGCGGCGCACGGTCAGCTTGAGCTCCGTGGTGTCGTGGGACTTGACGATGTAGGCGTCGGAGGCCCACGTGTTGAAATCCTGCTTGAACTCCCCGAACGCGGTCACCAGGATCACGGGGAGCGTCGGGTTCTTCTCCCGGATGCGCCGCAGCGTCTCGATGCCGTCGATCCCCGGCATCTTGACGTCGAGGGTCACCAGGTCCGGCCGTAAGGCGTCGATGCGTTGCAGCGCCTGCAGGCCGTCACCGGCCAGGTACACCTCGTACCCTTCCTCGGCGAGCTCCGCCCGGTACAGCTCGCGGATGCTCTCCTCGTCGTCCACCACCAGGATCTTCTTCATTTCCCGAACCCTCCTTCCCCTTCCCCCCACCGGGGGAGAACCCCCGCCTCGACACCGATGCACGAGAGCGCCCGGGAGGCCACGAAGTCCACCAGCGCGGAGACCGTCTCCGGCCGGTGGTAGAATCCCGGGCACGCGGGGAGCACGTGCGCCCCCGCCCGGGCCAGGGAGAGCATGTTCTCGAGGTGGACCACGGACAGCGGCGTCTCCCGGGCCACCAGCACCAGCGCTTTCCGCTCCTTGAGGGCCACGTCCGCGCACCGCGTCAGGACCGAGTCGGAGGCGCCGTGGGCGATCCGGCCGAGGGTCCCCATCGAGCACGGGGCGACGATCATCGCGTCAGGGGCGTTGGAGCCGGACGCAAACGGTATACGGAAATCGTCCTCTGCGTGCAGGAGGAACGGCCGGGTGCCGGAGACGAGGCGCGCCAGGTACCGCATCCTCGCGGCGGGGGAGCCGGGGAGCTTCCCGTCCCCTACCTCGGCGGCGAGGATCTCCCACGCGGTCTTCGTCACGAGGACGTGCAGATCGACGCCCCGGGCAAGGAGGAGCGCGGCGGTCCGCACCCCGTAGACGGAGCCGCTGGCGCCGGATATCCCGAGCAGAACCCTCATGTCCCGCCCCGCACCGCCAGGTCCAGCCAGGTGAACAGGCAGAAGGCGATGCTCACGATCCCGTTCAGGTTGAAGAACGCCACGTTCAGCCGTGACAGGTCGTCCTCCCGGACGATGGCGTGCTCGTACGCCAGCACGGAGGCGCAGAGGCCAAGGCCCGCGAGGTACCACCCGCCCAGCCCGAACACATGATACCCCAGCAGCAGGAGGGCCGCCATCGCGAGGTGGAACGCCCGGGCGACCCACAGGGACCGCCCGACGCCCAGGTACCGGGGGATGGAGTGGAGCCCCTCGCGGCGGTCGAAGTCGACGTCCTGCAGGGCGTACAGCACGTCGAACCCCGCCACCCAGAA
>DASWBR010000323.1:0-3532 GCA_036390495.1 Candidatus Deferrimicrobiaceae bacterium
CGTCCGCGATGGCGCCCAGGTACCAGGTCCCCGGGGCCTGCGCCGCCGGGATCGTCCCGTTCACCGTGATCGTCTGCTCCGCACCGGCCGGCAGGGCCGGCGCGAATACGTACCCGATCCGGGAGTCGAGGGCGGTGATGACGGCGTCCTTCGAAAGGTACACGTGCAGGTAGGAGGACGGCGCGGCCCCCGGCCCCAGGTTGCGGATCGTCACGGTCACCGGGACCGCCTGCCCGGTGAATCCGGACGTCGGCCCGGAAACGGAGAGGACCGCGAGGTCGCTCCCCGACACCTGGAGGGTGTTCCCCGCGAGGGCGTTGTTCGACTCGTCGGGCTCCGCGATCGAGGAGAATGCGTCCGCGATGGCGCCCAGGTACCAGGTCCCCGGGGCCTGCGCCGCCGGGATCGTCCCGTTCACCGTGATCGTCTGCTCCGCACCGGCCGGCAGGGCCGGCGCGAATACGTACCCGATCCGGGTATCGAGAGTCGTGATGGCGGCGTCTTTCGAGAGGTACACGTTCAGGTATGCGGAAGGTGCCGCGCCCGTCCCTGCGTTGCGGACGATCACCGTCACCGGGACCGTCTGTCCGGTGAGGCCCGACGGCGGCCCCGAGACGGAGACGACGACGAGGTCGGGATACAGGCGCGTGACGGCGACCGGGTTGCCGGCCAACGGATTGTTCCCCTCGTCAGATTCCGCGACGAGGCCGGTGGAGTCGGCCACCGCCCCGACGAAATACGTTCCGACGGAAAGAGTGGAGGGGACGGTCCCCGTGAAGGAGATGGTCTGCCCAGACCCGGCGCCAAGCGACGGGACGGACACGCTCCCGACGTAGACGTCCTTCGTCGAGATCCGGTCGTCCGTGGAGAGGTAGAAACCGACGGAGAAGGCACCCGCCTTGATCCGTCCCTGGTTCATCACGGTTCCCGCAAGCGTGATCGGACGGCCCGTCTCCGCGGAAGACGGCCCCGAGACGGACGTCATGACCAGGTCCGGGTACACCCGCGTTATGGAGATGGGGGCCCCCGGGCCCGTGTTGTTCGATTCGTCGGACTCCTCGATCCATCCCGTGGTGTCGGCCACGGCCCCCGCGTAATACGTCCCGCTCGCGAGGTTCGGGGGAATGGCGGCGTCGATGGACACGGTCCGCTCCGAGCCGGCGCCGAGAATCCAGACGACGGCGCTTCCTAGGGACACGTCGGCCGACGAGATGGCCGGATCGGTGGAGAGGTGGAACGTGACGACGAACAGGCCGGTCTCCTGCTTCCCGGCGTTCCGGATCAACGCGGACAGGCGGATGGTCTCGCCGGTCTCCGCGGTGGAAGGACCGGACACCGAGACGACGGCCAGGTCGGCAAGGCTGGGGGGCGTAACCGTACGCGTTCCCGCCGGCGAGGTGAAGGTCAACTCCGTCACCTCGGCCGCCGGCGTCCACTCCGCCGTGAAGATCCCGTCTCCGGCGGCGAGGTCCGGCAAGACCCCGTCGTCGCGCAGCGTCACCGTCTCGTTATTGGATGCGGTCACCGTGACGGGTCCTGCCGGCGAGTCGCAGTCGATGCTGAGGGCGGCCAACGTGCCGGCCACTCCGGCGGTGAACGAATATTTCCAGGGAGCCATCAGCGGACGGTTTTCGCACGACAGCGCCAGGAAGGCGTTGGCCCGCCTGCCGGTCACGCTCGTCCCGGCGAGGGACGGGAGATCTTCCCCACCGGCGAGGATCCGGTTCCGGACGCCCGCCCAACCCGGACCGGGACGGTACGATCCGACCAGGGCCGCCAGGCCCGTCAGGTGCGGGGCCGCCATCGATGTCCCGGACAGTGCGCCGTAGGAGCCGCCGGGGAGGGTGCTCAGGACGTCCACCCCCGGCGCCGCCACCAGGACCGTCTGCACACCGTAATTCGAGAAATACGCGAGGGCGTCGTCGGGGCCGGTCGCCCCCACGGAGAGAATGTTCGGGAGGAAGTACGACGCAGGGTAGGAGGGGGTCCGGTCGACGTCCTGGGAACTGTTACCGGCCGCCGCGACGAAGAGGATCTCCCTCTGCGCGTCGATCGCGTCGTAGAGTGCCTGCGAATGATCTCCCATCCCGTAGCTGTTGTTCGTCGCGACGACGTTCACCCCGCGGGACCGCATCTGCCGGACGTACTCCAGGCATTCGATCGCGTCCGCCACGGAGCCGGAGCCGTCCGCCCCGAGGAACTTGCACGCCATCAGGCGAACGGTCCAGTTCACGCCCGCGACGCCGGTTCCGTTGTTCCCGATGGCCCCGATGACGCCCGCGACGTGCGTCCCGTGCTGGTTGTCGTCCATGGGATCGGCGTCGCGGTTGAGCGTGTCGATCCCGTGGATGTCGTCCACGTAGCCGTTCCCGTCGTCGTCCACTCCCGGCCGGCCGTACAGTTCGGCCGAGTTGATCCACAAGTTGCCGGCGAGATCTCCGTGTCGATAGTCGATCCCGGTGTCGTTCACGGCGACGACCGCGTTGTCGCTCCCGGTCCACAGATCCCACGCCGAAGGGGCGTCGATGTCCGCGGAGGGCATGCCGCCCGACTGACCGGTGTTCCGGAATCCCCATTGCTCCGGGAACCGCGGGTCATCCGGCACGAGACCGATCGTCAGGACGTGGTTCGGTTCCGCGTACAGCACGCCCGGCTCAGCGAGGAATTCATCCCGCGCCTCCTCCACGGTCTGGTTGGGCCGCGTCTTCACATGGAAGAGGTCGAGGGAAGGGAACTCCCGGATCTTCCGGAAGCCCCGTCTCCGGATGGCGTCTTCCTTCGCTCCCTTCCCGAGAAGGGGGGAGAAGCGCACCAGCAGTTCTTCGCCCCGGTATCGGGGCCCCTGTTTCCCGGGATTCCCTCCGGCGGCCGCGTTTCCCGGAGGATCCTGTGCCGCAAGGGACGGGAGGCCGGGGGCCAGGAGGACCAGGGAGAACAGTGCCGGCAGCAGTCGGAGCCGTGTCGTCGTGCGCATATTCCGCTCCTTCCGTCGTCCTGTTCATTCACGGGACCGGACTCTTGAATATCCGGATGCAGGCCCCTGCTCGAATTCGGTTCAGCAAGAAGCGTGCGAACAGCTTTTTTTTGTTATTATTCAGCCAGTTGCAGGGAGGCTGGGGGGGCGGCAAAAAAACAATTCCGTAATTTTTTCCAGGAAAAGGGCAGGAACGTTCACCCGGGCGGCTTTCGAAGATCTATCACCTCCATCCGCTGTGCGACGTCCGGGTGCCCGGGGGAGGGGCCTTCGTGGAGGATCAGGTAATCTCCCGGCACGCTGGTGGACGCCACCCAATCCCTGGCCCAGTGGCGCCACTCTTTCGGTACCTCTTCCAGCTTCACGGGGTAGATCCCGTAGGACAACTGGAGCCCCTGGCATGTCCTCTCGCCGGTTGCCGCCGCGGTGATCCATACGGGGAGGCGCAGCCGGGCGAGCCGGCGGGCCGTGGCGCCGCTCCGGGTCGGCACGACGACGCCGGCGACGGACATCCTCGAAAGGATCCCCTCGATCGTCATCGCGACGAGGTCCTGCGGC
>DASWBR010000324.1:0-5227 GCA_036390495.1 Candidatus Deferrimicrobiaceae bacterium
ATCATGGTCCGGGAGCTGAACGACCGGCTCGCGGAACGGAAGATCGCGGTGTCCCTCACACCGGATGCGAAAGCCCGGCTCGCCGAGATCGGGTACGACCCGACCTTCGGGGCCCGGCCGCTCCGCCGCCTGATCCAGAAGGAGATCCAGGATCCCCTCGCGATCCGGATTCTCGGGGCGGAGTTCCGGGAGGGGGACCGTATCGCGGTCGACGCGGGAACAACCTCGGGCTTCACCTTCCGCAAGGAAGCGTAACGGCAATCAGGGGGACATTCTTCGGCTTTGGTTTACCACCGGGTTCCCGGGCAGAGTGTCCCCCGCCGGCAGTCTCCAAAATACCGTTTTCCCTGGAATGTTTCAGGATTCCATGTCCTTGACACCGGCGGAGGTTGCGGTTACCGTGGAATGAAAACAGCGTTTGAAAAGGTTTGCTCTTGGGCACCGCCGACGCCGTTTCCTTCCTCGCTCCCGCCAAGCTGAACCTGACCCTGCAGGTGTTCGGAAAGCGGCCGGACGGCTTCCACCACATCCGGTCCGTCATGGTTCCCGTGTCGCTGTACGACGAGGTGATCGTGGAGGAGGCCACGGACGGGATTTCCGTTACTTGCGACGACCCGTCGGTGCCTGCGGGCGACGGGAACACGTGCCACCGGGCGGCCGCCCTGTTCATGGAGTGGGCCGGGGTCCCCGCGGGGGTGCGGATCCGGCTCCGGAAGGCGATCCCCGCCGAGGCGGGGCTCGGGGGAGGGAGCTCCGACGCCGCCGCCACGCTCAAGGGGCTCTTCGCCCTCACGGGAAGATGCCCGCCCCGGGACATCCTGCTCTCGATGGCCGCCCGCGTAGGCGCCGACGTCCCGTTCTTCACCCTGGGGAGCGCTGCGCTGGTGGAGGGGTTCGGGGAGCGCCTGACGGCGATTCCCTGGAAGGTGCCGTTCCACGCCGTCATCGTCCGGCCCGCGTTCGGGCTTCCCACCCGGGAAGGGTACGAGCGGCTTCGGCGTCCGCCCGGAGACCCGCCCCCTCCGGCGGAGGTCCCGGCGTACCGGGACCTGGGGGACGTGGCCGCGGCGGTGGGGAACGACTTCGAGGAGGCGTGGGGGCCGGTCCGGCCGGAAATCGGGGAGATCAAGCGGGAGTTGCTCGCCGCGGGAGCGCTGGCGGCGGGATTGTCGGGAAGCGGTTCGGCCGTGTTTGGCCTGTTCGTGTCGGCGGAGGCGGCGCGGGAGGCCCGGGGGAAGTTGTCGCCGGGGGGCGGCGGGGAAGCGGGGCGACGGGTCTTCGTCGCGAGAAGCGTCTAACGCCTGGACAGGAGGTCTTTCGGATGCGGATCACCGAGGTGAAGGTTTTCCCCGTGTCGGACAACGAGAAGCTCAAGGGGTACGCGACGATCATCTTCGACGACTGCTTCGTCGTCCGCGACCTCAAGATCATCCAGGGGACCGGCGGGCTGTTCATCGCGATGCCGAGCAAGAAGACCAAGGACGGCACCTACCGCGACACGGCCCACCCGCTGAACAACGAGACCCGGAGGATGATCGAGGCCGCGGTGATCGGCGAGTACGAGCGGGAGACGGGCGCCGGCCTTGACGGTGTAGCGGCCGCCCGATAGAATTCCGGGTGCGCTGGGAGGTCGTCTAACGGCAGGACAGGGGCCTTTGGAGCCTCTAATGAAGGTTCGACCCCTTCCCTCCCAGCCACGCGCGCCGGCAGGCCCGGGGTGGCCGGATTCCCTTCCGACGGATTCCCTCTTGCCAACGGGCACCCCTCGGTATAATAATTAACCCTTTCGGGTTGTTCTTTTCGGCGGAATGACCTCCTCCCACAGGGGAAGTGTGTGACGCGACTGAAGATTTTCACCGGGAACGCCAACCCGGATCTCGCGAAGGAGATCTGCGCGTACCTCTGCATCCCGCTGGGGTCCGCGCTGGTGAAACGGTTCAGCGACGGCGAGATCAACGTGGAGATCCGGGACAACGTGCGGGGCGTGGACGTGTTCGTCCTCCAGCCCACCTGCCCCCCGGTGAACGACCACCTGATGGAACTGCTGATCCTGATGGACGCACTGAAGCGCGCCTCCGCCCGGCGGGTGACCGCGGTCCTCCCGTATTACGGGTACGCCCGGCAGGACCGGAAAGTCCTGCCCCGGGCCCCGATCACGGCGAAACTGGTGGCGGACCTGCTCACGGCGGCCGGGGTCTCGCGGATGCTGACGATGGACCTCCACGCGGGGCAGATCCAGGGGTTCTTCAACATCCCGGTGGACCACCTGTATTCCGCACCGGTCATGCTGGAGCACATCAAGGCCAACTACGGAAACGACATCGTGGTCGTCTCCCCCGACGCCGGAGGGGTGGAGCGGGCGAGGGCGTTCGCCAAGCGGCTGAACGCCTCCCTGGCGATCATCGACAAGCGGCGGGTGGGCCCCAACGTGGCGGAGGTCATGAACATCATCGGGGAGGTCGATGGGCGGACGGCGATCCTGCTCGACGACATGGTCGACACGGCGGGGACGCTTGCCCAGTCCGCCGACGCGCTCCGGAAGAAGGGGGCCCGCCACATCTACGCCTGCGCCACCCACGGGGTGCTCTCCGGCCCCGCCATCGACCGGCTGGAGAAGTCGGAGATCGAGGAACTCGTCATCACGAACACGATCCCGCTGGGCGCGAAGGCGGAGTGCCGGAAAATCCGCGTCCTCTCCGTGGCGCCCCTGCTCGGGGAAGCGATCAAAAGGATCCACTTCCAGGATTCGGTAAGCTCTCTGTTCGTCTAGGAGGAGAAACGCGATGGCCATGATGGATCTGGCGGCGGTGCGCCGCCGCGACGGCGGGAAAGAGATCAACCGGAAGCGCCGCGCCGGGGGGAAGGTTCCCGGCGTCATCTACGGGAGGGGGCTCGAGACCCGGTCCCTCGAGTTCGACCGGAAGCCTCTCGAGAAGTTCCTCGAGACGGCCCGCCACGGGACGGTGGTGGTGAAGATGACGGTGACGGACGGTGCGGACGGGAAGGAGTCTTACGCGGTCCTGAAGGAGGTGCAGACCCACCCCCTCTCCGACCGGGTGACCCACGTGGACTTCTACGAGGTGGCCCTGGGCCAGAAGTTCCGGGTCGAGATCCCGCTCCGGGTCCGCGGGAAGGCCGCGGGGATCGAGATGGGCGGCATCCTCGAGGTGGTAACCCGCAGCCTCGAGGTCGAGTGCACGCCGGACAACGTTCCCGAGTTCATCGAGATCGACGTTACCCCGCTGGGGATCGGACAGTCCCTCCACCTTGCGGACCTCCGGTTCCCCGCGGGCGTGGTCCCGACGGAGAAGGACCTGCGGATGACCGTGGCGGCGGTGAACGCGCCGAAGGCCGAGGCGGCTCCCGCGCCGGCCGCTGCGGGCGAGGCCGCCGAGGGCGCCAGCGTGGCGGAAGGCGCCGGCAAGGAAGAAGAGGAGTAACCCCCCACGCGACTGATCGTCGGACTGGGGAACCCGGGGCGCCGGTACGCCGCGACGCTCCACAACGCGGGGTTCCGGGTGGTCGACCGGCTCGCCGGGGCGCTGGGGGCGAGGTGGCGGATCGCCGGCCAGGCCCTCCTGGGAACCGGCGAGATGGATGGGCGCCGGGTCGTCCTCGTCAAGCCGCAGACGTTCATGAACCTCTCCGGCGCGGCGGTTGCGCCCCTGTTCCGGAAGCAGTGCGAGGGGCCCGGGGACGTGGTGATCGTTCACGACGACCTGGACCTGCCGCCGGGGACGGTGCGGCTGAAGCGCGGGGGGGGGACGGGAGGGCACAACGGCCTTCGCTCCCTTCGGGAGGAGCTCGGGACCGCCGACTTCCTCCGGATCCGCGTGGGGGTGGGACGCCCCCCGCCGGGGATCGATCCCGCCGATTACGTCCTGGCGCCACCGCCCCCCGGGCAGGGCGAGGCGTTCGAGGAGGCCGTGGCCGCCGCCTGCGAGGCGGCCCGGGACATCGCCCGGCTCGGATTCGACAAAGCCATGACGCGCCGCAACGCGAAGGCGCGCCTCCCCCGGCCGGAAACCCCGGCCGGGAACATACTCCTTGCTCCCGGCGGAAAGACCGGGGGCTCGACGACCCGAAAGGAGGCAAGACCGCACGATGACAGCGAAGAGGTATGAGACCGCCATCCTGTTCGAACCCGAACTCCCGGAAGACGCGAGGAAGGAGTTCCTCGGCAAGCTCTCCGGGGTGGTCGCCGGCTACCAGGGCGAGATCCTGAAGACGGACGACTGGGGCAACCGCAAACTCGCCTACCCGATCGGCAAGAAGTCCAACGCCTTCTACACCTTCCTCGTCTACACCGGGAGCCGCGGCGTGGTCGAGGAGGTGGAGCGCAACATCAAGATCTTCGACGGGATCCTCCGTTTCCTCACCACCGTACACACCGCCCCGCTCGCGCCCAAGGCCGCGGCGGCCGCCCCCGCCGAGGGGGAGGCCCCGGCGGCGCCGGCCGCGCCCGAAGCGCCGCCCGCACCCGCGGCGGAGTGAGGGGATCGGAAAAGGGAGGGTATCGATGGTCGCATTCAACCGCGTCATTCTCGCCGGCAACCTGACACGGGACCCCGAGACGCGTTTCACCCCGTCGGGAACGGCCGTGACCGGCTTCTCCATCGCGGTGAACCGCCGGTACAAGCTGAACAACGAGGTCAAGGAGGAGGTCTCCTTCTTCGACATCGTCGTGTTCGGAAAGATGGGGGAGAACTGCGCGGAGTACCTCTCCAAGGGGCGGCCCGTGCTCGTCGAGGGGCGCCTGAAGCAGCGCAGCTGGGAGTCCGACGGGGTGAAGCGGAGCAAGATCGAGATCGTGGCCGACAACGTCCAGTTCCTGGGAGGACCGCGCGGCGCGTCCGCCGAAGGGTCGCCCGGAGCCGGCCCGGCGCCGGAGACGCCGGACGACGACATCCCGTTCTGAAATCGACACTGCAGGGAATAAAAGGAGGAAGGACCCGATGAGCACCCCGTACAAGCCCCGCCCCGAAAGGGCGCGGGACGACCGAGGCCCCGGAGGGAAGAAGCGGTACGTGCGGAAGAAATTCTGCCGCTTCTGCGCCGAGAAGGAGCTTCAGATCGACTACAAGAACGTCTACATGATCAAGCAGTTCGTCTCCGAGCGCGGCAAGATCGTCCCGCGGCGCATCACCGGGAACTGCGCGAAGCACCAGCGGAAGCTGACGGTGGAGATCAAGAAGGCGCGCGTCGTGGCGCTGATCCCCTTCACCGC
>DASWBR010000325.1:0-4937 GCA_036390495.1 Candidatus Deferrimicrobiaceae bacterium
GCGGTGATCGACGACCCCGACGAGGTTCTACCCGCCGCCATCCCGCCCGCGGATCTCCTCGTGTCCCTGCACGAGTCGCCGGGGGCGGCCGAGCTGATCCCCGACATCGCCGGGAAATGCCTCGCCAGGGCGATGCTCGCCGCCGTGGACGACCGCGCCGCCTGCCCCGCCGGCCTGGAGAACCAGGTTCGCAAGCGTCTCGACCGGATGGGCGTGGCGCACGCGTTCGCCCGCCCCCTGTGCGGGTTCGACGGCGGGCCGCACCCCCTCCTCGAAGCGTTCGCAGCGCGCTTCGGCCGGCCGAGGCTCCGGATCGACGCGGACGGGGACCGGGTGGGGAGCGTGGCAGTAGAGCGCGACTGCCCCTGCGGCGCGGCGCGCTTCGTCGCGTCCGTCCTCCCGGGGACCCGGCTCTCGGAGGCGGCGGACACCGGGGCGCTGCGTCACCACCATCACCCGTGCATGGCGTCGATGGAGATCGACCCGGACCTGTCCGACACGCTGATGCACCTGTCCGGGTACATCTTCCGGGCGGCGATCCGGTCGGCGCTGAAAGGGAAGTGAGGGGCTTCCGCGGCAGGAGCGTAAGCCTGCAGGGCGATGCGGGCTAGCGCGCCGGAATCGGGGCGTCGAGGATGGAGCGGACCGCCCGCACCAGCGCGTCGGGGCGGTACGGCTTGGACAGGAAGACCGCTCCCTGGACGGGCTCGGCCGGCATGTTCCCGCTGGAGAGGATGACCCTCGCGAGGGGGTTCATCTCCCGGATCGAGCGGAACACCTCCATGCCGGAGCGGTGGGGCATCGTCAGGTCGAGGATCACGAGGTCGACCTCGCCTCTTCGCTGTGCGTACAGGTCGATCGCCTTCTTCCCGTCCTCGGCGAGGTGGACGGTGTAGCCGTTCGTCTCCAGCACTTGCCGCGCCAGGTCGCGGATCAGGTCCTCGTCGTCCACGAACAGCACCGTCTCCCTTCCCCGGGCGGGTCGTTCCTGTTCCCGCGGGGGCCCCTCCACCTCCGGCGCCTCCTCCGCCTCGGGGAAGTAGGCGCAGAAGGTCGTACCCTTCCCCGGCATGCTCTCCAGGTTGATCCAGCCGTTGTGCTGCTTCACGATGCCGTACACCGTGGACAGCCCGAGCCCCGTCCCGCGCCCCATCTTCTTCGTGGTGAAGAACGGCTCGAAGACGCGGCGCTGCGTGTTCTCGTCCATCCCAGCCCCGTTGTCGCCGATGGAGAGGCGGACGTACCGCCCCCTCCGGGCGTACGGGAACAGCCGGCAGTATTCGTCGTCCACCACCGCGTTCTCCGCCCGGATGTAGATCCAGTACCCCGTCAGGGGGTGCGCCCCGGACTTCTCCGCCGCGTCGAGGCTCTCCATGATGGCGTCCCGGGCGTTCACGCACAGGTTCATCAGCACCTGGTGCACCTGGTTCGGATCCACGTAGGCGGGAAGGAGATCTTCCTCGATCGACGAGGTGATCTCGATCCGCCGGTCGATCGTCTGGGAGAAGAGGGCCACCACCTCACGGACGATCTTCCCGAGATCGGCGGGACGCCGCTCCGAAGGGGACCGGCGGGAGAAGTCGAGGAGCTGGCGGGTCAACTGCGCCGCGCGCTCGGCGGCGCGGATGCACTCCCCGATCGGGGCGGAGACGGGCGAGCTCTCCCCCACGCGCCTCCGGGCCAGGTCCAGGTTCCCCAGGATCCCGGTCAGGATGTTGTTGAAGTCGTGGGCGACCCCCCCCGCCAGCGTCCCCACGGCCTCCATCTTCTGCATCTCGATGATCTGCCGCTCGAGGAGCCGCTGGTCGGTGACGTCGATACCGGTGACGATGGCGGACACGACCCGCCCGCCGTCGTCCCGCAGGGGTGCGTAATGCCAGGCGAACGTCCGGAGGTCGCCCCCCGCCATGAAGACCTGGGTCTCCAGGGGCGGCGGGAGCCTTCCGGCGAGGATGCCGGCCAGGGCGTCCCGGTGCTGGCCGCGCGCCTCCTCGACGACCAGGAGGTCGGGCATCTTCCTGCCGAGCGCGTCCGCGGCGGGTATCCCGGTCACCTCCTCGCACTGGCGGTTGTACAGCTGGATCTCCCCGGCCGGCCCCAGCTGCAGGACGAGGGCGCCGGAGATGTCCAGGATCCGGTTCGAGAAGTCCCTCTCCTTCTGCAGGTCGTGCAGGGTCCGGATCTTCTGTGTCACGTCCCGGATCAGCACCATCCCCAGCGGGCCGCGCCGCTCCGGGACGAACGACTCCTTCCGGTTCTCCCGGGACACCCAGGTGACGGTGATCTCCCCGCTGAAGGAGGAGCCGTCCTTCCGGATCACCGGGACCTCCCACTCCATGCGCCCGCCGTCGGGGACGGGCCCCCGCAGCAGGTCCCGAAGGCCCGTGAACAGGCCGGGGTCTGCGAGGATCGAGGCGGGATCCGCGTCGAACAGCAGGCCGGGAGACGCGTACCCGAGCATCGCCGCCGCCGCGGGGTTCGCCCGGACCACCTTCCCCTCCCGGACCAGGAGCACCCCGTCCCGCTGGTGGCGAAGCAGTTCGTCGTAGGAGGTCTTGGCGTTCACGAAGATCTCATAGCGGCGGGCGCTCTGGATCGCGACCCCCACGCGGTGGGCCATCGCCTCCAGGGCTCCGGCTTCCGTCGCGTCGAACGCCCGGGGGGACACCGCGTGCACGGTCAGCGTCTTGTGCGGGAACCCGTGCTGGTCGATCCGGGACGAGGCGCAGGATCCCAGCCCGTACCGGCGGCCGGCCTCCCAGAAAGGAGTCCGGTCGTTGCTCCCCGACCGCAGGACGCTGGTCGTCCCCGTCCGGAGGGATATCCCCGGCGGCATCGCCCCGCCGGGGGACTCGTCCCAGTGGAAGGCGATCTCCCCCAACAGCGCCGCGGAGGGGCCGGACGCCCGCTCCACGCGGATCGATCCGTCCGGATCCGCCACGCCCACCCACGCCAGGCCGTACCCGTTGCGCCGGGTGAGGACGTCGCAAACCGTCGACAATATCCTCTCCTCCTCCAGCAGGCCGACCAGGGACCGGTCCACGTCGGCGATCAGCGCGAACCGGGCCTCGAGGCGCTCCTTCACCCGGAACCATTGCCCGGTGAGGATGAATCCGGAGGCGAGCAGCAGGGAGACGAACAGCTCCGCTACGGGGACCTGGGCGTCGGCGAGAGTGCCGTGGGCGCCGGTGGAGGTCAGCGCGGCCACCGCGAGCGAGAGGACCCCCTTCGCCAGCAGGGCGAGGAAGACGAGGAGCCACACCTTTCCGAGGCGGCGCTTCCAGACGAAGAGGACGGATTGCGCGGCGGCGAGGAACTGGAAAGCGGCCGACAAGATGTGGAGCGCGAACAGCGGCATCCCCGAGGGCAGCCTCCTATGGGTTCCGGGAACGCATCCCAGCGGATCGTATCGGCCGGAAATCCCGGAATCTTCAGGCTCTTCCCACCGGAATCATATCATCCCCACCCCCGTGCCGACCCGGTTTTCTCCCCCTTCCGGACGCGCGCCGCGAGAGAGGAACCGCCCCGCGCCGGCCGGCCCCGGGGTTGGCACACCCGCGGGAAACGGTGTACACTGTCGACGTTGCGCCCCCGTTCGGGGGCGAAGCCCCACGCGCGGCGCGCGGAGGCGGCGGCATCAGACCATCGGACAGGGGGACGGAATGGACGTCGAGGGACGCGGCAACTCCGTCGTGAAGGGGTTCGCGCTGACATCCGTGTTCTGGCTGATCGTGGGGCTCCTGGTGGGGTTGTGGGTCGCGGCGGAGATGATCTTCCCGTCCCTGAACCTGACCCCGTGGCTTTCATTCGGGCGGCTTCGGGTGGTCCACACCAACGGCCTCGTCTACGGGTTCGCCATCCCGGGGATCATCGCCTGCAGCTACTACATGCTCGAGAAACTGACCCGGTCCCCCCTGGCGTTCCCCGGCCTGGCCCGTTTCCAGCTCTGGCTGTTCAACGCCGCCATCGCGCTCGCGGCGCTCTCCCTCTTCGCCGGGATGAACACCTCGAAGGAGTATTCGGAGCTGGAGTGGCCGCTCGACATCGTGGTGGTGATCCTGTGGGTGATGTTCGCCGTCAACGTGATGGGGACCCTGGTCAAGCGCCGGGAGAAGCAGATGTACATCTCCCTGTGGTTCCTCATCGCCTGCGTCGTCACCGTGGCGGTGGTCTACATCCTGAACAACCTCGCGATCCCCGTCAGCTGGAACAAGTCGTACACGGTCTACTCGGGGGTGAACGACGCGAACGTGCAATGGTGGTTCGGGCACAACGCGGTGGCCTCCGTCTTCACCTTCCCGATCCTCGCGATGTTCTACTACTTCCTCCCGAAGTCTACCGGGGTTCCGATCTACAGCCACCGGCTCTCCATCATCGCCTTCTGGTCCCTGGTGTTCGGGTACCTCTGGACGGGGGCGCACCACCTCATGCTGACCCCGCTTCCCGAGTGGATCCAGACCGTGGGGCTCGCCTTCAGCATTTTCCTCATCGCGCCCTCCTGGGGCTCCGTGGTGAACGGGTATTACACGATGGGCGGCGCCTGGGACCGGATGAAATCGAACTACCTGACCAAGTTCTTCCTGCTGGGCATCACGTTCTACGGCCTGCAGACCGTACAGGGGCCGACCCAGGCCCTCCGGTCGCTGACCGGCTTCCTCCACTACACCGAGTACATCCCCGGCCACGTCCACATGGGGACGATGGGGTGGGTGACGATGGTCATCTGCGCCTCGATGTACTTCGTGATGGCGAATGTTTCCGGGCGTGAACTCCACAGCGTGAAACTCGCGAACCTCCACTTCTGGCTGATCCTGGTCGGCCAGCTGCTCTTCACCGTGACCCTGTGGGTGGCGGGCATCGTCCAGGGGGCGATGTGGAAGGCCACCAACCCCGACGGGTCGCTGACCTACTCCTTCCTCGACTCCGTGGCCGCGATG
>DASWBR010000326.1:0-3192 GCA_036390495.1 Candidatus Deferrimicrobiaceae bacterium
TCGTACTCCTCCCGCTTCTTCCGGTCGCTCAGGACCTCGTTCGCCTCGTTGACCTCCTTGAACCGGGACTCGGCGGACCGGTCGCCGGGGTTCAGGTCGGGGTGGAACTTCTTCGCGAGGCGGCGGTACGCTTTCCGGATCTCCTCCTCCGAAGCCCCCTCGGGGATCCCCAGGACCTCGTAGTAGTTCTTCCTCGGATCCATGGTCCCTCCCGGCCGCTTCCCCCTGCGGGGCCCCGGGATGTCCCTCCCGGGGCCCGCGGGGGAGGCGAACCGCCCCTACTTCACCGAAACGTTGATCTGCTTCGGCTTCGCCTGCTCCTTCTTCGGCAGGGTCACCTCGAGAACCCCGTCCCGGAGCGTCGCGCCGATCTTCTCCTGGTCGACGGTGGCCGGGAGGGAGAAGGAGCGCTGGAACGTGCCGTACGCCCGCTCCACCCTGTGGTAGTTCTCCTCCTTCACTTCCTTCTCCACCTTCCGCTCCCCCTTGAGGGTGAGGATCCCGTCCTTGACCTCGATGCCGACCTGCTCTTTCGTCAGGCCCGGAAGTTCGGCCTTGACGACGACCGACTCGCCCGTCTCGTAGATGTCCACCGCAGGAGTCCACATCCCGGTCCCGAGCCCCTCCTCCCGTCCCCTCGTCCGGGACAGGGTGTCCTCGAAGAGTTGGTTCATCTTCTCCTGGATGGACGAAAGATCCCGCAACGGGTCCCACCAACGAACGATCGCCATGTTCGCCCCCTCCTTTCCGAGAGATACCCGCCCGGGCGAGCGCCCGGGCGGGCCGGTCCGTCAGTTGACCTTCACCTGGATCTGCTTCGGCTTCGCCTGCTCCCGCTTCCCGAGGCGAACCTCGAGGACGCCGTCCCGGAGTTCGGCCCGGACCTTCTCCGGGTCCACGCTGTCCGGGAGGGTGAAGGATCGGTGGAAGGCGCCGTATACGCGCTCCACCCGGTGGTAGTTCTCCTCCTTGACCTCCTTCTCGAACTTCCGCTCTCCCCGCAGCGACAGGACGCCGTCGTCCACCTCGACCTGCACCTGGTCCCTCGCAACGCCGGGCACCTCGGCCCGGACGACGATCTCCGCGTCCGTCTCGAAGATGTCCACGGCGGGAGCCCACGTCCCCGAACCGGGCTGCTCCCCCCGGTAGAGGGGAGTTCCGAAGGTGTCCTCGAGGACGCGGTTCAACCGGTGCTGCATGCTCGACAGCTCCTTCATCGGGTCCCACAACCGCACAATCGCCATGTTCCGTCTCCTTTCCCCCGGCTTCGGATCGCGGGCCGGGCCTTCTGTATTCGCCTGGGGAAGCCTATTTCTTCCCCGGGTCCTCGTATTCCGCGTCCACCACGTCACCCTCCGGCCCCTTCTCCTTCCCGGCTTCGCCGCCGGCCTCGCTGCCCGGGGCGGAGGCGGTCTGGCGGTACATGTGCTCCGCGAGGGCGTGCGCCTCCTTGACGAGCTTCTCCGCCGCCGCCTTCAGCGTCGCCTCGTCCTCCGACTTCAGGGCCTCCTTCGCCTCCGTGAGCGCGGCCTCCACCTTCCCGGCCGTGTCCGCCGGGATCTTCTCCCGGTTGTCCTTCAGCGTCTTCTCCGTGTTGTATACCAGCGAGTCGAGGTGGTTGCGCGCCTCGATGGCCGCCTTCCGCTTCCGGTCCTCCGCGGCGTGCGCCTCCGCCTCCTTGACCATCTTGTCGATGTCGTTCTTCTCCAACCCCGTGGAGGCGGTGATCGTGATCTTCTGCTCCTTCCCCGTCCCCTTGTCCCGGGCGTTGACGTGGAGGATGCCGTTCGCGTCGATGTCGAAGGTCACCTCGACCTGCGGCACGCCGCGGGGCGCCGCCGGGATGCCGTCGAGGTGGAACCGGCCCAGCGTCCGGTTATCGTTCGCCATCTCCCGTTCCCCCTGCAGCACGTGGATCTCCACGCTCGGCTGGCTGTCCGAGGCGGTGGTGAAGACCTCGCTCTTGCGCACCGGGATCGTGGTGTTCCGGTCGATGAGGCGCGTCATCACGCCGCCCAGCGTCTCGATCCCCAGCGACAGCGGGGTCACGTCGAGCAGCAGCAGGTCCTTGACCTGCCCGCCGAGCACGCCCGCCTGCACCGCCGCGCCCGCCGCAACCACCTCGTCGGGGTTGACGCCCTGGTGCGGGTCCTTCCCGAAGAACGCCTTCACCATCTCCACCACCCGCGGGATGCGGGTGGAGCCGCCCACCAGCACCACCTCGTCGATCTTCCCGACGGAGACCCCTGCGTCCCGGATCGCCAGTTCGCACGGTTTCAGCGTCCGGTCCAGGATGTCCTGGACCATCTGCTCGAACTTCGCCCGCGAAAGCTTCATCTGCAGGTGCTTCGGCCCCGTGGCGTCCGCGGTGATGAAGGGGAGGCTGATCTCGGTCTCCATCGTCGAGGAGAGCTCGATCTTCGCCTTCTCGGCCCCTTCCTTCAGCCGCTGCAGCGCGGTGCGGTCCTTCGACAGGTCGATCCCCTGGTCCTTCCGGAACTCCGAGATGATCCACTCGATCAGCCGCTGGTCGATGTTGTCCCCCCCGAGGTGCGTGTCCCCGTTGGTGGATTTCACCTCGACCACGTTGTCCCCCACCTCGAGGATGGAGATGTCGAAGGTGCCGCCGCCGAAGTCGAAGACGGCGATCAGCTCGTTCTTCTTCCGGTCGAGGCCGTACGCCAGAGCCGCCGCCGTGGGCTCGTTGATGATCCGGAGGACCTCCAGCCCCGCGATGGTCCCGGCGTCCTTCGTCGCCTGCCGCTGGGAGTCGTTGAAGTAGGCGGGGACCGTGATGACAGCCTGCTTCACTTCCTCGCCCAGGTACGTCTCCGCGGCCTTCTTCAGCTTCCCGAGGACCATGGCGGAGATCTGCTGCGGGGTGTACTCCTTCCCCGAGGCGAGGACCCGGGCGTCCTGGTTCGGCCCCTGTACGACCTTGTACGGCACGAGGCGGGTCTCCTCGGTCACCTCGTCGAACCGGCGCCCCATGAACCGCTTGATGGAGAAGACCGTGTTCTCGGGGTTTAGCACGGCCTGGCGCTTGGCGACCTGGCCGACGAGGATCTGGCCGTCCTTGCCGAACCCCACCACCGAGGGCGTCAGCCGCCCCCCCTCCTCGTTGATGAGCACCTTGGGCTCGCTCCCCTCCATCACCGCCACCACGGAGTTCGTCGTGCCCAGGTCGATCCC
>DASWBR010000327.1:0-7260 GCA_036390495.1 Candidatus Deferrimicrobiaceae bacterium
CGTCCGGAGGGTATCGGCGGAGGTGGAGCCGATGGACCCCGCGGCGCTGCGCGAACTGGCCGACGCCGTGAAGGGGAAGATGGGGAGCGGCCTGCTCCTTCTGGGGACCCGCGAGGGGGACCGGTGCCACCTCGTTGCCGGTGTGACGAAGGACCTGACCTCGCGATACTCCGCCTCGGACATCGTGAAGAGGGCGGCGGCGAAGGTGGGCGGCGGCGGGGGAGGGCGCCGGGACATGGCCCAGGCGGGAGGTTCGGTCCTTTCGGGGTTGCCGGAGGCCCTCTCTTCCCTTGCGGAGTGGTGAGCCCCTGAAGAGGGAGGGCGGCGGGCTCTACCCGGACATTTCCCGGTCCAGGGTGTTCAGGTACACCTGGACGATCTTGTTGAGCGGCTCGCGGTAGAGGGCCTCTTCCCAGGCCCGGCGCGCCGCCGGACGTTCCCCCGCGAGGTAGTGGAGGATTCCCTTCTGGACGAGCGCCGGAGCGTTCCGGGGGGACGCCGCGAGAATGGCGTCCACTTCCGACAGCGCCTCTTCCACCCTCCCGGCCTCCCGCAATGCCGCCACCAGCCGGATCCGGAGGTCCGGGTAGGAGGGGGCCACCCCGACGGATTTCCGGTACTCGGAGATCGCCTCGTCGAACAGACCCAGGGCCAGGTACAGTTCCCCCAGTTCCTTGTGCAGGTTCGCGATCCGGCCCCGGAACAGATTCTCCTGCGGCGGAGCCCCGTCGCGGGAAAGGACTTCCGCGGCCTTGTTGTAGGCCGTCCGCGCCTCCTCGTACCGCCCCATGTCGTTCAGCGTGATGGAAAGGGAGAGGAGGGCTTCGGTGTAGTCCGGGTTGGCGGCGACCGCCTGCTCGAACAGCTCCACCGCCTGCCGGTAATTCCCCCGCTGGTGTTCGATCAGGCCGAGGGTGTAGTAGATGTCGGCGTACCTCGCGCCCCCGGCGAGGGCCTCCCGCAGGAACCGCTCCGCGCGACGGAAGTCCATCTCGCCGTACGCGCTCTTCCCCATCCGGATCAGCGCCGCCAGTTCCCGGCTCATCTCGCCGCGGCCCCGTCGAAAGCGTCGGCATTCCCCGATGGAAACATGGTGTCCTCTCCTTAGAACATGTAGCCGACGTCCAGCCGGCCGCCCAGGAAGTCCGTGGTTCCCGGCTCGCCGAGGTCGACCCACTGCAACCCCACGGCTCCGCGCAGGAAGAAGCCGGGTATCGGGTCCCAGCGCACTCCGGCCCCCAGATTGTACGAGAAATAATTGCGGGTGTACGTGTTCTGGTAGGACGTGCAGACGTAGCCGTACCAGGGATCGTACCAGCAGACGCCCTGGGGAGGGCCGGAAGGGATGTTCGAGTCCACGAACGTCCAGCCGATCCCCCCGAGGAGGAAGGGCGTCAACGGACCGTCCAGGATGTAGTAACTGGCGTTCAGGGCGACCGTGGCGGTTTCCAGGGTTCCCCCGGCTGTCGTCAATCCGGCGGGATTCCCCCCGGTGTCGGTCGTGGCGATCGTCGCCTGGTAGTTCGCCCTGGTCCAGGACCCGTCGAGGTGCAGGGCGAAGTGGTCGGTGAGGTTGTAGCCGAATCCCAGCCCGAAACCCCACCCGGGGTCGAGGGCGAGCTTCGACCCTCCGTTCCCGTCGATGTCCTTGGAGGCGGTGTACCGCGGTTGGAGGGTGATCTCGTACCGGCCCTTCCGGCCCTGGTACGGCGCCTTCAGTCGATCCAGCCCGGCGAGGGACGGGTCGGGAATCGGTTTCTTCCCGTCGTTTCCGGGGAATTTCTCCGCAAGGGCCTGCCGCGCCTCCGCGGCGGAATCCTTCTTCCCCTCCTTCTCCATGGCCTGTACGAGCAGGCCCATCAGGACGGGCGTGGACGGGGTGTCCGGAAACTCCGCGAGCGCCCGGCGGGCCCGCGCCTCCGCGCTCTCGTACAGCTTCCGGGTCATGTAGTTCGACACCACGGCCACCTCGTGCTGCGCCAGCCGTTCGCGGAGGTACCGGATCCTCCGGGCAGCCTCCGCGGACCGCGGGGAGGACGGCTCCTTTTCGAGGAAGCGGGTGTACGTCTTGATGGCGTCGCGGGTCTTCGTCTGGTCCCGCTCCGGCGACAGCACCTGCCGGAAAAGCAGATCCCCCTTCAGGTAGAGGGCGTCCGGCACCCTCGGATCCGCGGGGTAGAGGCGGAGGAAGTCGTCGAAGGCCACCTCCGCCTCGACGTCACTCCCGTCCTCCATACGGTTCTTCGCCAGCCCGAACTGGGCCCGTGGGGCGAGGGGGGAGGTCGGATACCGCTCGATGAGGAGCTGGAACGCGTCGGCCGCGTCGGAATATTTCTTCTGTTCCGCCTTCTTCTCCCCGATGCCGAAGAGCTCGGCGGCGCTGAGGCCCGTCTGCTTGGAGAGCTTTGCGGAACAGCCGGGGGGCAGCAGCAGAAGGAAGAGGACCCACGCGGGGAGCGGGGCGCGGAGGGCCTTTCGCATGGGGATTGACGCTAATATACAGGGCCGGAAAAGTCAATTCGGGAGGAATGATGGGAAAAGCCGTTCATTTCGGTAAAACGTCGTGATACATTCTATGGACCGCGCCCGGCGGGAGCCGATGGCCCGCGCGCCGGCGCCCCATTTCCCTTTCGGAGGGTTCCCATGATTAGCAAACGGAAAGGGCTGTTCGCGGTCGCCGCGGTCGCGCTGTCCGTCGTCCTGTGCGGCGGCGCCCTCGCGGCGGAGACGGTAAAGGTGGGGGTTCTCCTTCCTCTGACCGGCGCCCAGGCGAAGTTCGGCGAGATCGAGAAGCGCTCTTTCGAGATGGCGGCCGAGGAGATCAACGCGAAGGGCGGGGTCAACGGGAAGAAGATCGAGCTGCTCTTCGAGGACGACACCGGGAAGCCGGACGTCGGGCGTTCGGGGGTCGAGAAGCTGATCTCCCGGGAAAAAGTGCCCGTCATCACGGGCGGCTATTCCAGCTCCGTCACCGCGGCGGCCGCGCCCGTCGCCCAGCAGTTCAAGGTGCCGTTCGTCATCTGCACGGGTTCCGCGGACGACATCACGGAGAAGGGGTACGACTACGTCTTCCGCATCAACCCCCCGGCAAGCGAATATCCCAAGTCGGTGGAGTCGTTCCTCAAGGAAGTGGCGAAAGATGTCAAGACCGCCGCGCTCCTGTACGAGAACAGCGCGTTCGGCCAGTCCAGCTCGAAGTCGTTCGAGGATGACGCCAAGAATCTCGGGCTGAAGATCGTTGTGAAGGAGGGGTACCAGGCCGGCGCGATCGACTTCAAGCCGATCCTCACGAAGGTCAAGGCGGCGAACCCCGACATGATCTACATGGTCTCCTACGTCATGGACGCCTCTCTGCTGATGCGCCAGTCGAAGGAGCTCCGGATCAACCCCAAGATGTTCGTCGGCGGCGGGGCCGGGTTCACGCTCCCCGAGTTCGCCAAGAGCGCGGGCGACGCGGCGGATGGCGTTTTCTCCGCCACGCTCTGGGTCGAGACCCTGCCGTTCCCCGGCGCGAGGGCGTATTTCGACAACTACAAGAAGAAGTACAAGGACGAGACCGAATACCACGGCGCGGAGGCGTACGCGGCGATGTACGTCGTCGCCGACGCCCTGAAGCGGGCGAAGAGCATCACCCCCAAGGACGTGCGGGACGCCCTGACGACGACGGACATGAAGACTGCCTTCGGACCGGTGAAGTTCGTCTCCTACGGCAAGAAGACCCAGCAGAACAAGCTCGACACGTACCTGGTCCAGTGGCAGAAGGGGGAACTGGAGGCGGTGTGGCCGAAGAGCGTGGCCACGAAGCCGTACATCTACCCGACGCCGCCCTGGGACAAGCGCAAGTAGCGTTTCCGGACGGGTTTTCCTGTTCGGGGCCCCCGGGCGGATGACTCCTTCCGCCCGGAGGGCCCATCAATCGGCCCCCGGGCCGAATCGCATGGAGACGGGATGGACGTTTTCCTGCAGACCCTCGTGGCGGGAGTTCTCAAAGGCGGGTTGTACGCCCTGATCGGGATCGGGATGACCCTGATCATGGGCGTCATGGGGATCATCAACCTGACCCACGGGCAGCTGATGATGCTGGCGATGTACGTGACCTACGTCCTCAACACGATGGGGGTCGACCCGTACATCTCTCTCTTCGTCGCCATGCCCCTCCTGTTCCTGCTGGGCGTGGCGATCCAGAAGTACCTCCTGAACCCCCTCATCAAGGCGGACACGATCCTCCCCGAGAACCAGGTTCTCATGACGGTGGGGATCGGGATGGTGCTGACCGAGATCGTCCGCTTCAAGTTCACTTCGGACTACAAATACATCACCACCACATATTCCAACCAGACCTTCTTCCTCGGGGAGATCTCCTTCAGCATGGCCCTGGTGATCGCGTTCGGGATCGCCCTCGCCTTCACCGCCGCCATGTTCTGGTTCCTCATCAAGACGGACCTCGGGCGCTCCATCCGGGCGACCGCCCAGGACAAGGACGCCGCGACCCTCATGGGCGTGAACACGGGGCGCATCACGGTGATCACCTTCGGATTGGGGGCCGGGCTGGTGGCCGCGGCGGGGTGCCTGCTCGCGCCGGTGTACTACATCTTCCCGGACCTCGGGGGGCCCTTCACGGCCAAGGCGTTCATCATCACCATCCTGGGCGGCCTGGGATCCACGGTGGGGGCCATCTTCGGGGGGGTGACCCTGGGGCTGGCCGAAAGCATGGGGGCGACGTACTTCGGCATGGAGTACGAGGACATCATCGGCCTGACCATCTTCGTGCTCGTGCTGCTCTTCCTGCCGGGCGGCTTCAAGCGCCTGACGAAAGTCTAGGAGGCGCCCGTGAAGAAGAACCTCCTCCCTCTTGCCGTCGTCGCCCTGATCGCGGCCCTGCCGCTGGTCCTGAAGGACAACTACTACCTCCACCTGATGATCCTCTTCCTGATGTGGGTCGTCATCGGGTCGGCCTGGAACCTCATCGCGGGATACACCGGGCAGGTGTCGTTCGGGGACGCGGCCTTCTTCGGCTGCGGGGCGTACACCGCGGGTCTGCTGGCGACCCATCTCGGGGTCTCGACCTGGTGGGGATTGGCCCTCGGGGGTTTCACCGCCATCGCGGTGGGCCTTCCCTTCGGGTGGATCTGCTTCCGGATGCGCGGCGCCTACTTCGCGCTGGCGACGCTGGCGCTGAACGAGGTCCTGCGGCACGTCGCGACCATCGCGGAAAAGTTCACGGGCGGAATGGTCGGCATCCTCATCATGCCCTCCTTCATGTCGAAGGTTCCCTACTACTACATCGCCCTGGCGATGGCGGTGGCGAGCCTCGCCAGCCTCCAGTGGGTCGTGCGCTCCAAGCCGGGGTACTACTTCGTCTCCATCCGGGAAGACCAGGACGCCGCGGAGAGCCTGGGGATCGACACGCACCTCTACAAGATGCTCTCCCTGGCGTACGCGGCCTTCTGGACCGGGATCGCCGGCGCCCTGTACATGAACTACATGGGGTTCATCGACCCCCACGTCGTCTTCAATCTCCACGACATCTCCATCATGGCCATTCTCGTCGGCATCGTGGGCGGCGTCGGGACGGTTTACGGCCCCGCCGTCGGCGCTTTCGTGATGGTCACCGTCCAGGAAATGTTCCGATCCGGCTTCTTCGGCCTCTTCAAGTGGCTGGGCGACGTCTCCGGCTCCGCCAGCCTGGTCAAGGTCGCCGAGGTCCTGACCCAGGCGCACGTCCTCGGATTCGGGATCCTGGTGGTCCTGGTGATCCTCGTCCTTCCCAACGGGATCGTCGGCGACTGGGGGAAGATCAAGCGGGGCGTGTTCCGCATCAAGCCGGCATCCTGAGGAGAAGCGCCGTGTCCTATTTCATGGTCGAGAAACTGGTGAAGTATTTCGGCGGGCTGGCCGCCGTCAACGGCGTCTCCTTCGAGGTGCAGAAGGGGGAGATCTTCGGGCTCATCGGGCCCAACGGCTCCGGGAAGACGACGACGTTCAACATGATCAGCGGCTACCACCGCCCGACCTCCGGGAGGGTGCTCTTCAAGGGGAGGGAGGTCCACCGGCTTCCCACGCACAAGATCTGCCACCTGGGCATCGGGCGGACCTTCCAGGTGGTGAAGCCCCTGGGGCGGATGACCGTCCTGGACAACGTGATCGCCGCGGCGTATTCCCGGGTGGGCACGCACCACAAGGCGAGGGAGGAGGCGCTGAAGGCGATCGACTTCTGCGGCCTCATGCCGGTCAGGGACGTCCTGGCCAAGGCGCTGCCGATCGCCGGACGCAAGCGGCTGGAGATCACCCGCGCGATGGCCACCCGGCCGGAGCTCCTCCTCCTCGACGAGACGGCCGCGGGGCTTAACCCTTCCGAGCTCCTTTCGGCCATCGACCTGATCCAGAAGATCCGGGCGAACGGCACCACCATCATCATCATCGAGCACATCATGCACGTGATCATGACCATCTCCGACCGGATCCACGCGATCAACTTCGGCCAGACGATCGCCGAGGGGACGCCGAAGGAAGTGGCGGCGAACCAGGCGGTCATCGAGGCCTACCTGGGGACGGACTATGCTTAAGGTGTCGGGGATCGACGTCTTCTACGGGGATCTCCAGGTCCTCTGGGACGTCTCCTTCGAGGTGCGCGAGAAGGAGATCCTGGTCCTGGTGGGCGCGAACGGAGCGGGGAAGTCGACCACCCTCAAGACGATCTCGGGCCTCCTCAAGCCGCGGAAAGGGACCATCGAGTTCGACGGCGTCCGCCTCGACCAGCTTCCGCCGGACCGGGTGATCGGCCAGGGGGTGGTCCACGTCCCGGAGGCGCGGCGGCTGTTCCGCGAGATGTCGGTGGAGGAGAACCTCATCATGGGATCCCTCTCCCCCGAGGCGAAGAAGAAGCGGCACGAGACGATGGCGTGGGTCTACGAGCTCTTCCCGCGGATGAAGGAGCGCCGGAAGCAGGCCGCCGGGACGATGAGTGGCGGGGAGCAGCAGATGTGCGCCATTGGCCGGGGGCTGATGGCCCTGCCGAAGGTCCTGATGTTCGACGAGCCCTCGTTGGGGCTCTCCCCCATCCTCGTTCAGGAGGTTTTCCAGATCGCGAAACGGATCAACAAGGAAGGGGTCACGGTGATGCTCGTGGAGCAGAACGTCCGCCAGACGCTGGCGATGTGCGACCGGGCCTACGTGCTGGAGAACGGCCGAATCGTCCTGGAGGGAACCGGCAAGAACCTCATGAACGACCCCCACGTCAAAGAGGCGTACCTCGGGATC
>DASWBR010000328.1:0-12951 GCA_036390495.1 Candidatus Deferrimicrobiaceae bacterium
CCCGCCCGTGGGCATGCCGTTCGAGAACGCCACGCTGCAGAAGAACGTCGATTACGCGTTCATCAAGTGGGCGTGGGTGGGGATGACGAACCTGTGCGTGGCGAGCATCGGCGTCTACCTGATGGGGACGATCCGGAAACGGGAAGGGGAGCTCCGGAAGCTCGTCATCAAGGACCATCTCACGGCCCTGTACAACCGCGGCTACTTCTATTACCGCCTCCACTCGGAAATCCGGCGCGGCCAGCGGTACAAGCGCCCGCTCTCCCTCATGCTGATCGACGTGGACGACTTCAAGCGGGTCAACGACCGGTACGGCCACCTCGTCGGGGATCACCTCCTGCGGCTTCTCGCCGGAACGATCATGTCCAACATCCGGTTCCGGGGGGGGAGGGAGAGCTACGAGCTGGACATCCCGTGCCGGCACGGGGGGGACGAGTTCGCCATCATCCTGCCGGAAACGAACTCCGGCCAGGCTGCGATCGCCGCGGAGCGGCTCCGGAAGGAGATCCGCGCGCGGTGCACAGAGGGGATGAGGGAGCGGCTCGCGGGGGAACCCGGCGCTTCCCCCACGGACGATCTCGAGATCACGGTGAGCATCGTGGTGGGTTCCTGCCCCGAACATTCCACCGGGGTGGACGGGTTGATCAAGGCCGCGGACGACGCGATGTACGCGGTGAAGAACGCGTCCAGGAACGGCGTTGCCGTCTCGGCGATTCAGCCGGTGCCCGTTCCCGCCGGATAAAGCGGGTTCCCCTTCCCCGTTTTACTTTTTCGTCACGTCGTTGCTGCCCGAGTTCGCCACCCAGACGTTCGCCCCGTCGAATGCCAGCGCGATCGGGAACAAGCCTGTTTCGAAGGTCCCCTGGATTGTCCCATCGGAAGCCTTCAGCTTCGTGACGGTGCCGTCGTCCATGTTCGCCACCCAGATGTTCGCGCCGTCGTACGCCAGGGCGACGGGCGTTTTCCCGACGGGGAAATTCCCTTGCAGGCTCCCGTCGGAGGCCCGCAATTTGGTCACGGAGTAAACTCCAGCGATCGGGTCCGCGTTCGCAACCCAGACGTTTTCCCCGTCGAACGCCAGCGCGACCGGGGTATTGCCCACGCCGAACGTGCCTTGCAGGCTCCCGTCCGACGCCCGCAACTTCGACACGTTATCGCTGAGCTGGTTCGCGACCCAGATGTTGGCCCCGTCGAACGCGACCGCAAAGGGGAAGGAGCCGACGGGGAAGGACCCTTGCGGACTCCCGTCGGATGCCCGCAGCCTGTAGACAGTATCGGTATCGGTGCCCGCCACCCAGATGTGCTTCCCGTCGAACGCAAGCCCGCCGGGCGTTTCGCCGATGTCGATAGGGCCCTGCTGCGGCGCGCCGTCGGAGGCGCGCAATTTCCTCACGGTGGAATCGTCCCTGTTCGAGACCCAGATGTTCCCGCCGTCGAATGCCAGAGCCCACGGGAACTGCCCCGCGCCGTAGGTGCCTTGCAGGCTTCCGTCGGATGCGCGCAGCTTGCTCACGGTGTTGTCGTCCGCATTCGCGACCCAGATGCTGTCCCCGTCGAACGCCAGGGCAATCGGCGTCGTGCCGACGGGGAAGGAAATGCCCGCCTGGTTCGCTTCGTACCAGGCCTGCAGCGCGATCTTCTTATAATTCAGGCCGGCGCCCGGCGGACCTTGCGGACCGGTGGGGCCCACTGCACCGGTGGCACCGGTGGCGCCGGTGTCGCCCGTGTCGCCCTTGGGCCCTTGCGCACCGGCGGGACCTTGCGGACCGGTGGGACCCATTGCGCCGGTCGCACCGATCGGTCCAGTTGGTCCGGCGGGACCTTGCGGTCCGGTGGGACCCACTGCACCGGTGGCGCCGGTGTCGCCTTTCGGCCCTTGCGCACCGGCGGGACCTTGCGCCCCTGCGGGGCCCACGGCCCCGGTAGCACCGGTCGGTCCAGCCGGTCCGGCGGGCCCCGGCGGCCCTGTCGGCCCCGGCGGTCCCTGCGGACCCTGTGGCCCGGGGACGGGCTGGATGCTGTCCACCTTGACGTTCAGCTGGTCGATCTGATTCTGGAGGCTCTGGAGCGGGTTTCCCGAACCGCCTCCAGCGGGTGCGCCGTTCGGGCCGGCGGACAACGAGGGGGTGGGCAGGCACAGCGCGATCAAACAGGGTACCGCCAGAATCCAGCGCAAACCTCTCATGGCTCCCTCCGTCTTGCCGGGGTCCGGGGCACATCCTTCCATAACCGTCCGAAAATATTGCAAATAACGAGCCGGTGCGGGACGGGAGAAGGCGAGTCCCGAAATCCTTTTGTTTTTCGGCACATATTATGAAACTCCCTTCGTTATTGCAACCGGTAATTGTCAACGTTACCCTGTACAGGCCCGATTCTGGTATTGAAATACAGTGCGATTCCGGTTTTGTCTTACTGCGCGAACCGGTCCGGGAGCGGGATCCAGTGGAGAATCTTCCCGGCGACTCCGCGCAACAAATATCCGATGAATCCGACATTCATGAAACAAAACAACGGTGCGCGACGGAACCGCAGGGGGGCGTCCCCCCTCGTTTCACTGGCATGCCTGTTCTCTCTGCTGCCCGCCGGGTGCACCTGGGGGTCCCGCCCGGCGGGCCCTCCGGTGACCGTCGTTCCGAAAGTCGACCTCGCACGGTACGCGGGGAAATGGTACGAGATCGCGAAGTACCCGAACCGGTTCCAGCGGGGATGCGCGGGAGCTACGGCGGAGTACACCCTCGCCCCCGGCGGGGGGACCGTCGAGGTCGTGAACCGTTGCGTGGAGGGAGGTCCGGGCGGGAAGGAGCGTACGGTCCGCGGGAAGGCGCGGGTGGTCGACCGGGAGACGAACGCGAAGCTCTCTGTGACCTTCTTCTGGCCCTTCTCCGGCGACTACTGGATCCTCGCGCTGGGCCGGGAGTACGAATACGCCGTGGTGGGCACGCCCGACAGGAAATACCTGTGGTTCCTCTCCCGGACGCCGACGGTCGACGGCGGGCTGTACGCCCGTCTGGTCGAGGAGGCGAAGCGGCAGGGCTTCGACCCGGCCCGGATCGAGAGATCCTCGCCCTGATCGCCGGTCAGCCCGCCGTCTCCTCCGGGAGTCTGGCGCGGTGGGCGTGCTTCTTCCGCTCGCTGATGTAGAAGAGGATCGGGACCGTCATCCGCGAGAGAAGCAGCGAAGCGACCTCCCCCGCCATCAGGGAGATCGCGAGCCCCTGGAAGATCGGGTCGGCCAGCATCACCGAAGCGCCGACGATGACCGCGGCGGCCGTCAGCAGCATCGGCCGGAACCGCACGGCGCCCGCGTCGATCACCGCCTGGTCCAGCGGCATCCCCTGCGACAGCCGCAGTTCGATGAAGTCGACGAGGATGATCGAGTTGCGGACGACGATCCCGGCGCCGGCGATGAAGCCGATCATCGAGGTTGCGGTGAAGAACGCCCCCATCAGCCCGTGGGCGGGAAGGATCCCCACCAGCGAGAACGGGATGGCGGCCATGATGGTGATCGGCGTCCGGAACGACTGGAACCACCCCACCACGAGGATGTAGATCAGCACCAGCACGGCCGCGAACGCCAGTCCCAGGTCGCGGAACACTTCGTAGGTGATGTGCCACTCCCCGTCCCATTTCATCGCGATCCTCTGGTCCGTCGCGGGCTGGGCGGCCACGTACCGCTCCAGCCGGTATCCGCCGGGCACTTTCAGCCCGTCGAGGTCCCGGTTGATCGACAGGATCGCGTAGACCGGGCTCTCCACCTTCCCCGCCACGTCTCCGGTCACGTACACCACCGGCATCAGGTTCTTGTGGTAGATGCTCTTCTCCGCGGTCTCCTCCCGCACCCGCACGATCTCCCCGAGCGGGACGAGGCTCCCGCGATTCCCGGCCACCCGGACCTCCTTCAGGCTCTCGATCCGGGACCGCTCGGCGCGCGGAAGACGCAGGACGATCGGCACGTCCTCCTTCTCGGCGGGCTGGTGCAGCAATCCGACCGGGGTGCCCTCCACCGCCAGGCGCAGCGTCGCCGCCACCTGCTCCGAAGACACGCCGTGGAGCGCCGCCTTGACCGGGTCCACCTCGAACCGGAAGCGCGGCTGGTCGTCCTCCACGTACCAGTCCACGTCCACGACCCCCTCGGATCTCTCGAGGATCTCCTTGACCTTCCGGGCCACCTCGACCTGCCCCTTGTAGTCGGGCCCGTACACCTCCGCGACCAGCGTCTGCAGGACCGGCGGCCCGGGGGGCACCTCGGCGACCTTCACACGGGCTCCGTGGCGGGCGGCCGCGGCCTGGATCGCGGGCCGGACGCGGGTCGCGATGTCGTGGCTCTGGGCCTTGCGTTCCCCTTTCGGGGCCAGGTTCACCTGGATGTCCGCGACGTTCGCCCCCCTCCGGAGGAAATAGTGCCGCACGAGCCCGTTGAAGTTGTACGGGGAGGAGGTGCCCACGTACATCTGGTAGTTGTCCACCTCCGGGACCCCGGAGAGGACGAACCCGATCTCCCGGGTGACGGCGGCGGTCTCTTCCAGCGTGGTCCCTTCCGGCATGTCGATCACCACCTGGAACTCGCTCTTGTTGTCGAAGGGGAGCATCTTCACCTTCACCCACTTCAGCGCGACGAGGGAGGCCGCCCCCATCAGGAGCAGCACCACCAGGAGGAGGAACCCGTACCTCCACGCGGGCCGGTGGAGGAGGCGGTCCATCGCCTGCCGGTAAAGCCGGGTGGCCTTCCCCTCGCCCCCGTGATCCCCGTGCCCTTCCTTCGCCTTCAGGAGGCGAACGCTCGCCCAGGGAGTGACGACGAAGGCCACGAGAAGGGAGAAGAGCATCGCGGCCGTGGCCCCGACGGGGATGGGGCGCATGTAGGGGCCCATGAGCCCCCGCACGAACGCCATGGGGAGGATGGCGGCGATCACCGTGAAGGTGGCGAGGATCGTGGGATTCCCCACCTCGTCCACCGCCTCGATCGCGACCTCCTTCAGGGACCGCCCGCGGTTCTGCGGCAGCCGGATGTGGCGTACGACGTTCTCCACGACGACGATGGCGTCGTCCACGAGGATCCCGATGGAGAAGATCAGCGCAAAAAGCGTCACGCGGTTCAGCGTGTAGCCGGTGAGGTAGAAGATGGCGAGGGTGAGGGCCAGCGTGACCGGGATGGCGGTGGCCACGATCCCGGACTCCCGGAACCCCAGGGTGATCCAGATGAGGACCGACACGGAGACCACGGCGATCAGCATGTGGAGGAGGAGCTCGTTCGACTTGTCCGCCGCCGTCTCGCCGTAATTCCTCGTCACGACGAGGCGCACGTCCCCGGGGAGAAGGGCGCCCCGGACCCCTTCCACCTTCGCCAGCACCCGGTGCGCCACCTCGATCGCGTTGGTCCCCTTGCGCTTGGCGACCGACAGCGTCACGGCGGGGACGGCGGAGGACGCCCTGCCCTTTGCCGCCGGGCCGTCCGCGTAGAGGACGTAGTCGGCGGGCTCCTCGGGCCCGTCCACGATCCGCGCCACGTCCCGGAGGTACACCGGGCGGCCGCCTGCGACCCCCGCCACGACGCTCCCCACGTCGTCGGCGGATCGGAGGAACCCGCCGGTCTCCACGAGGAACTCCCGGTTCCCGGAGGCGAAGCTCCCGGCCTGGAGCTGCCGGTTGGCCTGCGACAGGGCCCCGACGAGGCCGACCGGCGCGACGCCGCGCGACGCCATCGCCGCCGGGTCGAGGATCACCCGGACCTGCCGCCGCTGCCCGCCGAGGATCTTCACCTCCGACACGTCCGGGACCGTCTTGATCTGCTCGTGGAGCTGGGTGGCCACCCGCCGGAGGGTGAAGGGATCGTACCGGTCCCCGGAAAGCGTGAGGGCCAGGATCGGGACGTCGTCGATGGAGCGCGGCTTGACCAGCGGAGGCGTGGCGCCCGGGGGGATGAGGTCGAAGTTGGCGAACATCTTCTGGTTCAGCCGGACAATGCTCCTCTCCTCGTCCTCCCCCACCTTGAACCGGACGATCGCCATCGACTGCCCCGGCGACGACGTCGAGTAGATGTACTCGACTCCCGGGATCTCCCACAGGAGCTTCTCCATCGGGCGGGTGACCCGCTCCTCGACCTCCTTCGCCGACGCCCCGGGCATCTGGACAAACACGTCGATCATCGGGACGACGATCTGCGGCTCCTCCTCGCGGGGGAGCAGGAGCACGGCGCCCACGCCGAGCAGGATGGACGCGATGACGACGAGCGGCGTCAGGCGGGAGTCGATGAACGCCGCGGCGATACGGCCCGCGATCCCGCTGCGGCCTTTCTCCCGGGGGTCCGTCACTTCCGGATCTCCACCCGGTCGCCGTCGGCGAGCCGGTCCACCGGGGACTCGGCGACGCGCGCGCCCGCCGGCAGGCCGGAGAGGACCTCCACCCGATCTCCGAACGATGCCCCCAGGGTGACCGGGGAGAGGCGTACAACGTTATCGCCCGACAGGACGAACACCCAGTCGCTCCCCCCCGACCGGAGGAGCGCCCGCTTCGGCACGGCGAGAGACGTGCCCGCGCCGGCGGCGAACCGGACCCGGCCGTACTGTCCGGTCCGGGCGATCCCCGGCGGCAGGTCGACTTTCACCAGGAACGTCCGGGTGGCGGGATCGACCGACGGGACAACCTCCGTGACGGACGCGGGGATCTCCTGTTCCGGAGCGGCATCGAGCGTCACGCGGACCGGGGAACCCGCCTTGAGCAGCGGGAGGTACGCCTCGGAGACGGACGCCTCGATTCGATACCGCCCCGGGTCCTCCAGCAGGAACAGCGGCACGCCGGGCACCGCCATCGATCCGGGGTCGGCCCTCTTCTCCACCACCACGCCGGAAAACGGGGCGGTCACCTTCGCCCAACCCAGCGCCGCGCGCGCCGCGTCGGCCTGTCCCCGGGCCTGCGCGATCCTCCCGTCGAGCTGTGCCCGCTTCTTCAACGCCCGCTCGTACTCCTGGACCGCCACGGTCCGCCGCGCCTCCACCTCGTCGAACTCCTGCGGCGTGACCACCTTCTCCGCGAGGAGCTTCCGGTACCGCTCGTACGTCTTCTCCGCGAGGGACCTGCCGGCCTCTGCCTGGGCGATGGCCCGCTCCACCTCCTCCCGCGCCGCCTCCGCCTCCGCCACGCCCCCTTCCGCGGCGGCGAGCTGTGCCCGGGCCGACTGGTCGTCGACGGTCGCCAGGAGCGCGCCCGCCTGGACCCGAGAACCTTCCTCGACAAAGACCGCGGTCAGGCGCCCCATCACCTGAGGCGCCACCGAGGCGGTCGTCCGGGCGCGCACGGTGCCCACCGCCTCGGCAGTCGCCGCCCGGGAGGAAGGCGCCACCGTGAACACCTCGACCCCCTGGACCACGGGACGCGGCGCCGCGCCCTTCTCCTGCTTCCCCTTTTCCCCGCAGGCGGCGAACAGCAGGACCGCCGCAAGAGCCGCCGCAGCGCGGGCACCCCGTCCGGTCATCCCCGAAACCCCTTTCACGGTCTGGCCTCCTTCCCTTCCGGCGCCGCCCACGACAGCAGCGTTCCCGAGGCGTGCATCAGGCGGGCGCGGGATTGCCGCGCGTCGTTCTCCGCCTTCACCGCTTCCGCGCGGGCACGGTCGAGCGCCGTCTGCGCGTCGAGGAGGTCTATCATCCGTCCGACCTGGTTCTCGTACCGGTTCCGGATCAGGCGCATCCCCTCCTCCGCCGCCACCACCGCTGCGCGGGCGATCTCTTCCCTTCGCTGCGCCTCCCGGATTCCCAGGTACGCCTGGGCCACCTGGTACGCCGCCTGGTCCTTCTCCCCCCGGTAATACTCCTCCGCCTTCCGGCGTTCCGACGCCGCGCGGGAAACCCCGGACTCCCGCCGCAGACCGTCGAAGACGTTCCAGGAGAGACCCACGCCCACCTTCCAGCTCCGGTTGTCCACGGAAAAGGGATTGCTCTCCGCGTCGAGCTGGTACGCACCGAGGATGCCGAGAGTGGGCAGGTACTCCGACTTCCGGAGATCCTCCCCGGTTCCGGCGTTCGCGACGCGCATCGAGACGGCACGCAGGTCCGTCCGCTTCGCCACGGCCGCCTGGAGATCCTCCAGGGTCCCCTCGTCCGGGAATTCGGGCGGCGGGCCGGAAACGTCCACCGGCGCTGCGTTTCCCTCGCCGATCGCGAGTGCCAGGCCGCGACGGGCGAGCTCGAGCCGGCTTTCCGCGGTCACCTTCCCCCCTTCCGCCGAAGCGACGGAAACCTTCGCCCTCAGAACGTCGGAGGAGAGCCCCGTTCCGGCCCTCTCGGCCGCCTCCGCCAGCCGCTGGTGCTCCCTCGCGTCGGAGAGCCCCCGTTCCGCGACCGAGAAGTACGCCTTCGCCGTGAGGACCTCGAGGTACGCCACGAGAACCTTGTAGACCGTGTCCTCCTTCGTCCTCGACAGGTCGAGTCCCTTCGCCTCCGCCTCCGCCCGCGCGATCTTGTGGCCCAGGTACACCTGCGGGACGAATACGGGCTGCTGGAGGGTGAACGTGGTGATGTAGTCGTTCCGGGGAGGGGGGTTGTTGAAGTTGTTCACGTCCTGGAAGTCCGACTGCTGGAGCTTCCCCTCGTTGATCGTGAGGGCGAACGCCTCGGCGGGGATGTTGGTGCGGAGGAACTGCATCCCGAAGGAGAGTTCCGGAAGGTAGCGGCCGCGGACGGCGTCGGCCTCCTGCCGCGCCGCGGCGTAATCGAATCCCGCCGCAGCCACCGAGGGGTTCGCCATGAGGGCGCGCGCCACCGCCTGGTGGAAATCGACGGAATCCATGGACTCCGCCGGGCGGGGTTGGGAAACAGCCAGCACAAGGGCCAGGAACAATCCGGTCCGAACGGATTTTCTCGACATGCCGATGCGCCTCCCGACGTCGGTTGACACGTTCATCGTACTACGAGTGCCCCGAGAGTGCATCCACCGTGCCATTTGCAAATATTCAGAAACATTGCGATTAAGCGTTAGCCGCGATATGCTTGCAACATGGACCGCAACGATATATTGCAGAAGGGGCCCGAAGCGCCGCTCTCCGGGGAGAAGAAGCTCTCGGCCATCCTGAACAGCGTGTGGGAGGCCGTGGTCACCGTCGATCGCGACCACCGGATCGCCTCCTTCAACCGCGCCGCGGAGCGGCTGATCGGCATCCCGGCGGCGGAGGCCCTCGGAAAGGATTGCCGCGAGGTCCTGCGCGCCAACTTCGGGCCGGCGCAGGCCCAGTGCCCGATGGGCGAACTTTCCGAAACGGGCACGCCGCAGACGGAGGTCAATGGCACCCTGGTGCGCGCCGACGGGAAGATCGTCCCCGTCAGCGCAAGCTGGGCGTTCCTCGAGGACACTCCCGGTACCGTCCTCGGATTCGTCATCTCCTTCCGCAGCTACGAGGAGATCGAGCGACTCGCCGAGGAGCGGCGGTCCCGCTTCCCTTTCCGCGAGATCGTGGGAAAGACGGCGCGCCTCCGGGAGATCTTCGACCTGGTCGAGGCGGTCAGGGACACCGACTCCACGGTGTTGATCACCGGCGAGAGCGGCACCGGGAAAGGGCTGTTCGCCCGCGCGATCCACGACCTCTCGCCGCGGCGGGACGGCCCGTTCGTCAAGGTCAACTGCGCGGCGCTCACCGAGACGCTCCTGGAGTCCGAGCTGTTCGGCCACGTGAAAGGCGCCTTCACCGGGGCGATCGCCGACAAGACGGGCCGTTTCGAGGCGGCCTCCGGGGGCACGATCTTCCTCGACGAGATCGGGGAGATCTCCCCGCACCTGCAGGCCAAGCTGCTCCACGTGGTGCAGGACCGGGAGTTCCAGCGGGTCGGCAGCAGCAGGACGCTCCGGGCGGACTTCCGGATCATCGCGGCGACCAACCGTGACCTCCGGGCGGCAGTGAAGGAAGGCCGTTTCCGGGAGGACCTGTTCTACCGGCTCCACGTCATCCCGTTGCGGATCCCGCCGCTGCGGGAACGGACGGAAGACATCCCGCTGCTGGTGGAGCACATCCTGAGGGGGTTGCGCCGGCGGGGGCTGGAACGGGTGCGGGCCGTGTCGCCCGAGGCGATGCGCTGCCTGATGTCCTACCGGTGGCCGGGGAACATCCGGGAACTGGAAAACGTCCTCGAGCGGGGCGCCGTGGTGGCGAGGGGTTCCGTGATGTCGGTCGCGGACCTCCCGGAGGAGGTGGCCGGGACGTCGCACCGGGAAGAGGCTGCCGCGCCCCGGGCGGCCGCGGGCGACCCGGACGATGAACGGGATCGCCTCGTCCGCACCCTCGAGGTGAACCGGTGGAACCGCGGCGAAGCCGCGGCCGCGCTGGGCATCGATCGCACGACGCTTTGGAGGAGGATGAAGCGGTTCGGCCTCGCCTGAGGGGCCTCCGCGGCGTCCGCCCCCCTTACGGGGGACAGGCGCCGCAGGTGGATCGGAACAGGGAAGTGCTCAGGTACCGGTCCCCCCGGTCCGGCAGCAGGGCGACGATCGTGCCGGAGGAGAGCTCGCCCGCCAGGCGGAGAGCACCCGCCACGGCCGCGCCGCTCGACATCCCTACGAAGAGACCTTCCTCGACCGCGAGGCGGCGGGCCGCTTCGAACGCGGGCTCGTCGTCGACGATCATCTTCATGTCGAGCTTCTCCTCCCTGTAGATCGGGGGGACGATGGCCTCCTTCATGCTTTTCAGCCCCTGGATCTTGTGGCCCGGCCGCGGCTCCACTCCGACGATCCGGACGTCCCTCTTCCTGCCCCGGAGATACGCGCCCGTTCCCATGAGCGTCCCGCCCGTCCCCATGCCCGCCACGAAGAAGCCGACCTCCCCCTCGGTCTGCTCGAAAACCTCTGGGCCGGTGGTCTCGAAATGCGCGCGGACGTTGTCCGGGTTGGCGTACTGGTTCGGCATGTAATATTCGTCCGGGGACTCCCCGAGGATGCGGTGCGCAAGCCGGATCGCGCCGTCGGTCCCCTCGTCGAAGGGGGAAAGGACGAGCTCCGCGCCAAAGGCGGAAAGGACCGCGCGGCGCTCCATGCTGACGCATGCCGGCATCACCAGCTTGACCCGGTACCCGCTCGCCGCGCCGAGCATCGCGATGGCGATCCCCGTGTTCCCCGAGGTCGGCTCCAGGATCGTCCTGTCCGGGGTCAGCTCCCCCCGTTTCTCCGCCCCCTCGATCATGAACAGCGCCGGGCGGTCCTTGACCGACCCGCCCGGGTTGTTCCCCTCCAGCTTGACGAACAGGCGGACCGCCGGATTGGGGTTGACCCTGCGGAGTTCGACGAGGGGCGTGCGGCCGATGGAGCTTCGGAGACCAAGGGATTTCCGGATCGCGACCTGCATGTTCCATCCTTCCGGGAAGAAGAATCCTGCAACGGAAAACAATACAGGGGACGCAACCGGGCAGTCAACCTCCCGGATTTGCGGACAGGGGGGATCGGGCACGCAAAAAGAAAGGCGCCGGGTCAGTAGCCGTATCATCGAATTCGGCCTGACGCAGCGCCTGATCCAGCGCCATGGCGGTGGTCAGGACCCGATTCCTGGTCGCCAGGGCGTTGCGGAGGGCGGTCATTCCGCCCTTGATAATATTATCGCTCCTCAGGGGACGGATTTCAATATGGACTGGGAAGACCACGCCCGTTCCGGGCACCCTGTCCGCACCCTGGTGGTTGCGGCAGTATCCCGAAGAAACGGGAATCTGAACCCTCCGGAAGCAAATCCTAAAGGACAGATGGGCTTCTTTGAAGAATCTGGCGAATCGGGCAGGCAGGGTCCTGAAGGCGGAGAGACCATGAACTACAGCGACGACGGCACCGGCACCGATCCGAAACATGCCCCGAACCCGCGCCTGGATCCGGCGGAAAACGAAGGCCCCACCGGATGGTTGTACGCGTTGAATTCGTTTCTGGAACGCGCGTTCCTCAAGGCGGATGTGGATACGGGATGTTGACCCCCATGAAACGGGCGGGCGGTCTGCCCGCCGGGTGCGCCTCAGACCTTAAGAATCGGCCGCAGGTCCTCAAGCCGGTCGAAGAGATGCCATATGTAATTCCCGGTACCCTTCTCGCGGTGGGGATGCAGTTCGGCGATTGCGGGGTCTTCGAGGTAATTCTGGAAGGCCTCGCGGGATTCCCACTCCACGAGGATAAGCACCCCGCGCGGAGCGATATCGCCCTTCTGCGCCTCACGAAAGCGACCCAGTGCCACCAGCCTGCCTCCGTGGGCCGCCACCTCCCGTGCCGAGCGCCTCGAATAGGCCAGGTATTCTTCCCGGTCGACGATATCGAACAGGTTCAACGCATATACGGGGCCTGTGGCTGCCATTGCCCACTCCTTCCCGTTTGACCGGTTCTGACGCGCACGCAACGGTCGACGAACAACTTCATGCCTCGTCCTTGAGTTTCAGCCGCCCCTTGTTCTCTTCCAGAAAGGACCGCAGGTCACCTGCGACATCCAGCAGCCTGTTCCACTGCTCGTAATACAGAGTGACCGGGAACCGCCCCAACCCGTAGACGCTCACGCCTCCCTTCCCTCCGACCTTGAACTCGAGCTTTCCGCTTCTCTTCCCCCCGGACTGCTTCTCCAGTTCGGCGATCCGTGCCAGCAACTCTTCCTTCGTTGGATCCGACATCGCAAACATCCTCCTCTCTTCGTCCGGGCATCCCGCTCCGGTTTCCCGGCATGGAACGCCCTACCGGTTATCCTTTTTCCGCTTCCACCACCAGGTTGAACCGTACTGCCTTCTCCCCGCCGCGCAGGTAGAGCTGGGTCGTGAGCGGCTTGTACCCCGTCGCAAGGACTTTGAAGTGGATGTGGGGCGGGCGGCCCGGATAGATGCCGGGGGGCGAAGTCGTGAACGCGTATCCGCCGTTATCTCCGGTCTTCTGCGCACCGCGCAGGGAGTCAACGTACTTCCCGGACCGATCCGCGTGCCACCACTCCACGCGCGCCCCGGGAATGGGCTGGCACCC
>DASWBR010000329.1:0-11243 GCA_036390495.1 Candidatus Deferrimicrobiaceae bacterium
ATAAATTCCGAGGGAAAGGAGTGAGAACCAATGCGCAAGTATCTGGCGATGTTCTACGTGCTGGTGCTGGCCGCGACGATCGGCCTCTCCGCCTGCGCGGAGCAGAAGAAGCCCGAGCCGCCCCCGCCGCCGCCGGCAGCCGCGCCGATGGCCCCGGCCGACAACGCGATGAAGCCCGCCGCGCCGATGGCTCCGGCAGAAGCGCCCAAGAAGTAACGGACGAGAACCCGTACGACGGAAAGGGCGCCGGGGGATTCCCCGGCGCCCTTTCTCTTTTCCCGGCTTCCGGACCGACGGCCGGATCGCCCGGCAGGAAATCGGCAAGAAGCCCTTGACAGCCCCTTCGGGTGCGTGATACCAATCTTCCGTTTCCCTTGCAGAAACCCAGCCGTTTCCCAGTCCGATCCCGGGGGAGTGCCGGTTTCCATGGAACTCGTCGGAAAGATTTTCGAGACTTTGGATATCAACCAGGTGGCCCTGCTCCAGCTGGGGCTGGTGGTCGTCCTCGCCTTCCTCCTCTCCACCCTCCTGATCAAGCCGATCCTGCGCACCTTCGAGGAGCGGGAGAACCTCTCCGTGAAGCCGGTGGAGGAGTCCCGGCGCCTGCTCGCCGAGGCGGAGGAGAAGGCGCGGCATTACGACGAGTCGCTGCGGACCAGCTCCGTCGAGGCGCTCGCCCGGAAGCGCAAGGTGATGGAGACCGCCGCCCGCTCCGAGCGCAAGCTCGTCGAGACCGCCCAGGCGGAGACGAACCGGACGGTGGAGCAGCTGACCGAAGAGATCGCGCGGGAGAAGGAGTCGTCCCTGGCGTTCCTCCGCCAGCAGGTGTCGGCCCTTTCCTCCGAGATCGCCGCGAAGGTCCTCGGGAGAGGCGTGGCATGAACCGGGAACGGATGACGTCCCTGGGCCGCCGGGCCATTCCCGCCATCCTGACCCTCTGCGCGGCCGCCGTCGCGTTCGCCGCGGAAGAGGGAGGCGCACACGGGGGCGGCGGGATCCCCTGGGGGGAGGTCCTCAAGCAGGCCATCAACTTCGCCATCCTCGCCGGGGTGCTGGTGTACTTCCTCCGCAAGCCCGTCTCCTCGTTCCTCGCGGAGCGCAGCGAGCTGCTCCGGAAGGCGATCGACGACGCGGCGAAGGCCCGGCGGGAAGCCGCGGAGAAGCTCGCGGCCGTCGAGGCCCGGCTGGCGAACCTCTCCGGCGAGATCGCGCAGATGAACGCACGGATGGACGCCGAGGCGGGCGCCGAGGTGGAGAAGATCCGGAAGGCGTACGCCGCCGAGATCGCCGGCATCCGGGTCCAGGCCGAGTTCGCCGGCCAGCAGGAGCTGAAGAAAGCCCGCGAGGAGCTGCGCCGGGAGGCGTCGGAGCTGGCCACCCGCGCCGCCGAGGAGCTCGTCCGCCGGACGCTGACCCCGGAAGACCAGGAGCGGCTGGTGCGCGAGAACATCCAGAAGATCGAGGAGATCGTCCGGTGATCGGGGGGAGCCTGGCCCGGAGATACGCCCGCGCCCTGTTCGACATCGGGCGGGAGGAGGGGCAGCTCCGCAGGGCGTTCTCCGAGCTCGAGGAGTTCGGGAATGCCCTCGCCGCGTCCCCGGCCCTTCGCGAGGTGATGAAGGCCGGGGGCATCAGCCGCCAGGACCAGCACGCCGCGCTCGGCGCGACATTGGAGAAGGCCGGATTCCTCGCGATCACGAGGTCGTTCCTCTCCCTGCTGATCGAGAAGGGGCGGATGGACGTCCTCCCGCAGATCCTCGTCGCGCTGCGCCGGATGGTGGAGGAGTTCGAGGGGATCGAGCGGGTCGAGGTCACGGTCCCGATGACGCTGTCCGGCACGCAGAGGGACCTGCTCCGGACGGTCCTCGAGCGCAGGACGGGGAAGAAGATCCTCCTGGAGGAAACCGTGGACCCCGCGGTGCTCGGCGGCATCGTCGTGCGGGTGGGTTCCACCGTCTACGACGGCAGCGTGCGCACGCAGATCCACCAGATCCGGGAAAACCTACGGAAGGGGTGAGAAGGGCGCCATGGGCATCCGCGCGGAAGAGATTACAGAGATCCTGAAAAGCCAGATCAAGGGGTACGAGAAGCGCATCGACGTCGCCGAGACGGGCGTGGTCCTCTCCGTCGGCGACGGGATCGCCCGGATCCACGGCCTGGAGAAGGCGATGGCCGGCGAGCTCCTCGAGCTGCCCGGGGACGTGCGCGGCATGGTGCTCAACCTCGAGGAGGACAACGTCGGCTGCGCCCTCCTGGGCGACGAGACCCTCATCAAGGAAGGCGACCCGGTCCGCCGGACCGGCCGCATCGTCGAGGTGCCGGTCGGGGACGCCCTGATCGGGCGCGTGGTCAACTCCCTCGGCCAGCCGATCGACGGGAAAGGCCCGATCGAGACGAAGGAGTTCCGCCGCATGGAGATCAAGGCCCCCGGCATCGTCAAGCGCCAGCCGGTCAAGGAGCCGCTCCAGACGGGCCTCAAGGCGATCGACGGAATGATCCCCATCGGGCGCGGGCAACGCGAGCTGATCATCGGCGACCGCCAGACGGGGAAGACGGCGGTGGCCCTCGACACGATCATCAACCAGAAGGGGCAGAACGTCATCTGCATCTACGTGGCCATCGGCCAGAAGCGCTCGACCGTGGCCCAGGTCGTGGAGAAGCTCCGGCAGTTCGGCGCCATGGAGTACACCATCGTCGTCGCCGGCACCGCCTCCGAGTCCGCGCCGCTCAACTTCATCGCCCCGTACTCGGGGTGCACGATCGGGGAATATTACCGGGACTCCGGCCGCCACGCCCTGTGCATCTACGACGACCTCTCCAAGCACGCCGTGGCGTACCGCCAGCTCTCCCTGCTGCTGCGCCGCCCGCCGGGGCGGGAGGCGTACCCCGGGGACGTCTTCTATCTCCACTCCCGGCTCCTCGAGCGCGCGGCGAAGCTCTCCGATGCGGAGGGGGGCGGCTCCCTGACGGCCCTCCCCATCATCGAGACGCAGGCGGGCGACGTCTCCGCGTACATCCCGACGAACGTCATCTCCATCACCGACGGCCAGATCTACCTCGAGGCCGACCTCTTCTACGCGGGCGTCCGCCCGGCGGTCAACGTCGGCCTGTCGGTCTCCCGGGTCGGCGGCAACGCGCAGATCAAGGCGATGAAGCAGGTCGCGGGGAGGCTGCGCCTCGAGCTCGCGCAGTACCGCGAGCTGGCCGCGTTCGCCCAGTTCGGCTCCGACCTGGACAAGGCCACCCAGATGCAGCTGGCCCGCGGCGCGCGCCTCACCGAGATCCTCAAGCAGGACCAGTACGTGCCGCAGCCCATCGAGCAGCAGGTCGTGACGATCTTCGCGGCGACGAACGGGTTCGTGGACGGATACGAGATCTCCTCGCTTCGCCGCTACGAGGAAGAGCTCGCCGCCTTCATGCGCGACAAGCACGGCGCGGTCCTCTCCGGGCTTCGCCAGAAGAAGACGATCGACGAGGAGGTCAAGGCGAATCTGACGGCGGCGCTGGAAGAGTTCAAGGGCGCGTTCAAGGAATAAACGATGGCGAACCTGCGCGTGATCCGGAAACGGATCAGCAGCGTCAAAAGCACCCAGCAGATCACCAAGGCGATGAAGATGGTGTCCGCCGCCAAGCTTCGGCGCGCCCAGGACGCCATCACGTCCGCCCGGCCCTACGCGAGGAAGATGCGCGAGCTCGTCGAGGCGCTGGCGGCCCGCGCGGGGCAGGGCGCCCATCCGCTCCTGACGCCGCGCGAGCCCCGGAAGATGGCCCTTCTCGTGATCACGTCGGACCGGGGGCTTTGCGGCGGCTTCAACTCGAATCTCCTGCGGGCGACCCAGCGGTTCCTCGCGGAACGGAAGGAGCGGTACGAAGAGGTTCTCCTCTTCGCTACGGGACGCAAGGCGCGCGAATTCTTCCGGCGCCGCCAGGTACCGATCCGGAAGGAGTACGTCGGGGTCCTGGGCAGCCTCTCCTACTCCAACGCCGAGGCGTTCTCCCGGGATCTGGTCGGCGGGTACCTGGCCGAGGAGTTCGACGAGGTGTTCGTGGCGTACAACGAGTTCCGCTCCGTCATCTCGCAGGTTCCCCGGTTCGAGAAGCTGTTCCCCGTTGTGACGGAGGCGTCGGAGCGGCCCGCGGCCGGCGGGTCGGACATCGACTACCTGTACGAGCCGGGGCAGAAGGAGATCCTCGCGAGCCTGATCCCGAAGTACGTGGAGATCCAGATCTTCCGGTACCTCCTGGAGTCCGTCGCCGGCGAGCACGGGGCGCGGATGAGCGCGATGGACAGTGCGACGAACAACGCGGTGGAGATGATCTCCTCGCTGACGCTGCAGATGAACCGCGCACGGCAGGCCGCCATCACCAAGGAGCTCATGGAAATCATCGGCGGCGCCGAGGCGCTCAAGGGATAACGAAGGGGGGTCCGCAACGACATGAGCACAGGGAAAATCGTCCAGGTCATCGGCCCGGTGATCGACGTCCGGTTCGAGGCAGGCCACCTGCCGTCCATCTACAACGCCATCAAGGTGACCAATCCGAGCATCAGCGACAAGGAGGGGAACCTCACCGTCGAGGTTGCGCAGCACCTGGGGGACAACGTCGTCCGGTGCGTGGCGATGGACTCGACCGAAGGCCTCGTCCGGGGGATGGACGCGCTCGACACGGGCGGCCCGATCACCATCCCGGTCGGCCCCGAGACGCTCGGGCGGATCCTGAACGTCATCGGCGAACCGGTCGACGAGATGGGCGAGGTCAAGACCAAGGTCCGGTACCCGATCCACCGCCACGCCCCCTCGTTCGAGGAGCAGTCCACCAAGGTCGAGATCCTCGAGACGGGGATCAAGGTCGTCGACCTCCTCGCCCCCTATTCCAAGGGCGGAAAAGTCGGCCTCTTCGGCGGCGCCGGCGTGGGGAAGACCGTCGTCATCATGGAGCTCATCCACAATATCGCCATCGAGCACGGCGGCTACTCCGTCTTCGGCGGCGTCGGCGAGCGCACGCGCGAGGGGAACGACCTGTGGCTCGAGATGAAGGAGAGCAAGGTCCTCGAGAAGGCGTGCCTGGTGTACGGGCAGATGAACGAGCCGCCCGGGGCCCGCGCGCGCGTCGGGCTGTCGGCGCTCACCTCGGCCGAGTATTTCCGGGACGAGGAGGGCCAGGACGTGCTCCTCTTCATCGACAACATCTTCCGGTTCACCCAGGCGGGGTCCGAGGTGTCGGCGCTGCTGGGCCGCATCCCGTCGGCCGTCGGATACCAGCCGACGCTGTCCACCGACCTGGGGGAGCTCCAGGAGCGGATCACCTCCACCAAGAAGGGGTCCATCACTTCGGTCCAGGCGATCTACGTCCCCGCCGACGACCTCACCGACCCGGCGCCGGCGACGACCTTCTCGCACCTGGACGCCACGACCGTCCTCTCCCGCCAGATCGCGGAGCTCGGGATCTACCCGGCGGTGGACCCGCTCGATTCGACGTCGCGGATCCTGTCGCCCCTCATCCTGGGCGAGGCGCATTACGCCGTCGCCCGCGCGGTGCAGAAGGTCCTCCAGCGGTACAAGGACCTCCAGGACATCATCGCCATCCTCGGCATGGACGAGCTCTCCGAGGACGACAAGATCCTCGTTTCCCGGGCCCGGAAGATCCAGCGGTTCCTGTCCCAGCCGTTCTTCGTCGCCGAGCAGTTCACCGGGATCCCGGGGAAATACGTCCGCCTCGAGGACACGATCCGGTCGTTCCAGGAGATCGTCGACGGGAAGCACGACGACCTCCCCGAGCAGGCCTTCTACATGGTCGGGACCATCGAGGAGGCGGTCGAGAAGGGCAAGCAGCTGCTCGCCACGACGTAGGCAGAGGTCGAAGACGATGGCATCGAAGATCCTGCTCGAGCTGGTCACCCCGGAACGCCTCCTCCTCACGGAGGAGGTGGACGAGGTCGTCGCCCCCGGCTTCGAGGGGGAGTTCGGGGTGCTCCCCGAGCACACCCAGTACCTGGCGATCCTGAACATCGGGCTGCTCCGCTACCGGAAGGGGAGCGAGACCCGGGTGGTCGCTCTGGGCGGGGGGTTCGCCGAGGTGACCCCGGAGCGGGTCGTCATCTTGGCGGAGACGGCCGAGCGTGCGGAGGAGATCGACGTCGAGCGCGCCCGCCGCGCCCGGGAACGGGCCGAGGCGGCCCTGAAAGAGATCACGCTGGACGACGAGACGTACGCGAAGGCGTACGCGGCGCTGCAGCGGGCGATGGTGCGGATGTCGGCGGGGCAGTAGCCGGGGAACGAACGCCCCCTACCGCAGCACCGCCTTGAGCTTCGGTTTCCCGTCCTCCACGGCCACCCGGAATTCCACCTTCTTCCCGCCGGCCGAGGACGAGATCTCCAGCGCCCGCACGTAGAGCGAGTCCCGCAGCGCCGGGGCCTCCGATTCGTCCCCTCCGAGGCCGCAGGAGCGGCGCGCGGAAATCAGCTCCGCCGCAACCCGTTCCAGGTGCTCCCGGTCCACCGGCGCCGAAGGCCCCGCGGCGGCCCGGGAGACGGAGCCCGCCGAATCCCTGCGGAGCCGCCCCTCCTCCAGGTCCCGCATCGTCCGCGACCAGAGGTTGGCGAACGCCCAGTACCTGCCCGAGAGGTTGTTGAACCGGAGCTGGTCCGTGTTGTTGACGACCGATCGGCGGCTCAGGACCAGGAGCTTCGTCTCCAGACCCTTCCGCTCCCTCATCGGCTCCCCGCGCCGCTTCCCGGTGAAGAACAGGTCGTACTGGTGCTTCAGGTCGGCGAGGGCCGACTCCAGCTGGTCCAGCATCTCTTTCGTGTCGTCCACGTCGGGCGGTCCCTTTCTTCCCCCGGGGAAACCTTGTAGACTTGTCGAATCGGCCGGTCCGGCGACCCATTTTACCACCGGCGCGAAGGGGGCGGACATGAAAGGAATTTCCGCGATCATCCTGGCGGCGGGGCAAGGGAAACGGATGAAGTCCGCCCTCCCCAAGGTGGCCCACCCCATACTCGGGAAGCCCGTCGTGTGGCACGTGGCGCAAGCCGCCCGGGCAGCGGGAATCCGCGAGATGGTCTTCGTCCTCGGGTACGGTCGGGACAAGATCCTCCCGACCGTCGAGGCGTTCGGCGGGAAGGTGGCGATCCAGGAGAGCCAGTTCGGGACCGGGGACGCCGCCCGGTGCGGGCTCGCGGAGCTCTCCGCCGGGGCGAAGGAGATAGTGGTCCTTTGCGGGGACGCGCCCCTCATCCGTCCCGCCACGATCCGGGCGCTCCTTGCCGCGCGGCGCCGGAAGGGGGCGGCGGCGTCGGTCCTCACCGGGGTCCTCGACGAACCTTCCGGCTACGGGCGGATCGTGAGGGGCCCGGACGGCTCGGTCGCGAAGATCGTGGAAGAGAAGGACGCGGACGCGGCGACCCGCAAGATCCTGGAGGTGAACTCCGGGACGTACGCCTTCGACCGGGCCTTCCTGGAGAAGGGGCTCCCCCGCCTCTCCGACGTGAACGCGCAGAGGGAGTTCTACCTCACGGACCTCGTCCTGGAGGCCCTGGCCGAGGGGACGTGCGTGGTCCCGCTTCCGGCCGCGGACCCGGACGAAGTGCGGGGGATCAACTCGCGGCGGGAGCTGGCGGAGGCGGCGGGGATCCTGTTGCGGAAAAAGCTCGACGAGCTGATGGCGGCCGGCGTGTCGGTGATCGATCCGTCGAGGAGCTACGTCGAGGCGGACGTGTCGGTCGGACAGGACTCGGTCGTCGAGCCGGGGGTGTTCCTCCTCGGGAAGACCCGGGTCGGCCGGGGAGTCCGGATCCAGACCGGGTGCGTCGTGGAGGATTGCGTGCTCGGGGACGGCGTGCACCTCAAGCCGTACTGCGTGATGACGTCCTCCCGCGTGCGCAAGGGCGCGGTCCTCGGGCCTTTCTCGCACCTGCGCCCGGAGGCGGATATCGGAGAAGGGGCCCACATCGGCAACTTCGTGGAGGTCAAGAAGAGTCGGATCGGGAAGGGGTCGAAGGCGAACCACCTCTCGTATCTCGGCGACGCCGTGGTCGGGAAGAAGGTCAACGTGGGCGCGGGGACGATCACCTGCAATTACGACGGGATCTCCAAGCACCCGACCGTGCTGGGGGACGGGGTGTTCGTGGGGAGCGACACGATGCTGGTCGCCCCCGTGACCGTGGGGAAGGGGGCGCTGATCGGAGCCGGCTCGACGATCACGCAGAACGTCCCCCCGTACGCCCTGGCGCTGTGCCGGGCGGAGCAGAGGAACTTCGACCTCTGGGTCGCCCGGAAAAAACCGGAGCTGCTGAGGAAGGCGGGGCTTTCGGTCCCCTCCGTGAAGAAGGGGGAGAAGTGAGATGTGCGGCATCGTGGGGTACACCGGCCCCAATCCGTGCGTGGAGATCCTCGTGGACGGCCTGCGCCGGCTGGAGTACCGCGGGTACGACTCGGCGGGGATCGCCGTCCTCACGGACGGGGACATCGCGATCCGGAAGTCCGAGGGGAAGATCGCCCGGCTGACCGAGCAGATCGCGAAGCGCCCGCTATCCGGAACGTGCGGCGTCGGCCACACCCGCTGGGCGACCCACGGGCGCCCGTCGGACGAGAACGCCCACCCGCACCGGGCGGGGCACGTGGCGGTCATCCACAACGGGATCATCGAGAACCACCGGACGCTCAAGGAGCGACTGTTGGGGAAGGGGCGCGCCTTCTCCTCCGAGACGGACACGGAGGTGATCTCCCACCTGCTGGATGAGCACGTGTCGGCGGGAATGTCGCTTCCGGACGCGGTCCGGAAGGCCGTATCCGAGCTGCGCGGGTCGTACGCCTTCCTCGCGGTGTCGGACGCGGAGCCGGAGACGGTGGTGGGCGTGCGCCTGAACTGCCCCATGGTGGTGGGGCTGGGTCAGGGGGAATATTTCCTCGCCTCCGACCTGACCGCCTTCCTCGCCCACACCCGGGACGTCCTGTTCCTCGAGGACGGGGAGATGGTGGTGGCCACGCCGAAGGGGATCCAGGTCACGGATTTCCACGGGAAGCCCCGTACCCGCGCCCCGCAGCGCATCGACTGGTCCCCCGTGATGGCGGAGAAGGGCGGGTACCGCCACTTCATGCTGAAGGAGATCCACGAGCAGCCCCGGGCGATCCTCGACACCCTCGCGGGTCGCATGCTCCCGGAGGAGGGGGAGGTGTTCTTCGAGACGCTCCCGCTGACCGACGGGCAGCTCGCCTCCCTGAAGAAGATCGTCGTCGTCGCGTGCGGGACGTCGTGGCACGCGGGGCTGGTGGGAAAGTTCATGATCGAGGGCCTCGCGCGGATCCCCGTGGAGGTGGACCTCGGGTCGGAGTACCGGTACCGGGACCCGGTGGTGGAGGAGGGGACCCTCTGCGTCCCCATCTCCCAGTCCGGCGAGACGGCGGACACCCTGGCCGGGATGCGGGAGGCGAAGGCGAAGGGGGCGACGTCGGTGTCCATCTGCAACGTCGTGGCCTCCACGATCGCGCGGGAGTCCGACGGGGTCATCTACACGCACGCGGGGCCGGAAATCGGCGTGGCCTCCACGAAGGCGTTCATCACCCAGCTGGTGGCGCTCTACCTCATGGCGCTGCACCTCGCGCAGGCGCGCAAGGTCCTCTCTTCCCGGGAGGTCTCGATGCACCTGATCGAGCTGGCCGAGCTTCCCCGCAGGATCGAGGAGTTCCTGAAGCGGGAGGGGGAGGTCGCCGCGATCGCGCGGAAATACAAGGACGCCCGCGATTTCCTCTTCCTGGGGCGCGGCATCTCGTACCCGATCGCCCTGGAGGGGGCGCTCAAGCTGAAGGAGATCTCCTACATCCACGCGGAGGGGTACCCTGCCGGCGAGATGAAGCACGGGCCCATCGCCCTGATCGACGAGCGGATGCCGGTGCTCGTGCTGTGCGCGAAGGGGGAGAGCTACGAGAAGACGTTCTCCAACCTGGAGGAGGCGCACGCGCGCGGCGCACAGGTGATCGCCCTGGGGACGGAGGGGGACGGTGTCCTGAAGGGGAAGGCGGAGGACGTGCTGTTCCTCCCCCCGTGCGGCAGGTACTCCCGTCCGATCCTCGAGGTGGTCCCGCTCCAGCTGCTGGCGTACCACATGGCGGTGCTGAAAGGGACCGACGTGGATCAGCCCCGCAACCTCGCCAAGTCGGTGACGGTGGAGTAGATTGCCCGGAGCGCCCGTCCGGATGCCGGCCCTGTTCGTGGGGCACGGCAGCCCGATGAACGCGATCGAGGAGAACGCGTTCAGCCGGGCGTGGGCGGAGGCCGCCGCCCCGCTGTCCAGGCCGGAGGCCATCCTCTGCATCTCCGCCCACTGGGAGACCGCGGGCACGCAGGTTACGGCGATGGAACGGCCCCGGACGATCCACGACTTCCACGGTTTTCCCCGGCCGCTGTTCGAGGTGCGATACCCCGCTCCCGGGTCACCGGGCCTGGCCCGCCTCGTTCGCGAGACCGTACGGGCGACGCCCGTGGAAGACGATTTCCGCTGGGGATTGGATCACGGTGCCTGGTCGGTATTGCGCCGCATGTTCCCCCCGGCGGAAGTGCCGGTCGTGCAGCTGAGCCTGGACCGGACGAAAGATCCCGCGTTCCACTACGCGCTGGGCAGGGAGCTTTTGCCTCTCCGGAAGAAGGGGATCCTGATCGTCGGAAGCGGGAACATCGTGCACAACCTGGGGCGAATGGTGTGGAAGGACACGGCGTACGACTGGGCCGTGGAGTTCGACGAACGGGTCAAGGGGCTCATCCTCTCCGGGGATCACGAGGCGATCGTCGGGTATCCGGAGCTTGGAGAAGCCGCGAGCCTGTCGGTGCCGAGCAACGAGCATTATCTGCCCCTGCTGTACGTTCTCGCCCTGCAGGAGGAAGGGGACAGGATCGGCTTCTTTGCGGAGCGGGTGACGCTGGGCTCGATCTCCATGCGCTCCCTGCGGATCGGGTAAACGGGCCGGAGAGGGGAGGTGTTCCGGTGATTCCGATTTCCGATGTGTACCGCGTGGCGGCCGCGAGCGGGGCGAGGGCTTGCGGGTCGGCGCCCGTAGGGTCCCTTCCCGTCGGCTTGCAGGAGATCGAGGCGATCCTCCCGGGGGCGCGGTCGGTGATCGTCCTGGCGGCGCCACACTCGCGAAGCGCCATCGAATCCGCGAATGTGCAGGTGGCGCAGTACGACACGATCCACGCGTACGGAGAGGCAGCACGGGCCTCCCACTCCGTCGCGTTGTGGCTCGAGGAG
>DASWBR010000330.1:0-4694 GCA_036390495.1 Candidatus Deferrimicrobiaceae bacterium
CCGACGAGAGGGCGAGTTCCGCGAACTCGTCCTTGATCCGGATCCCCAGCCGCTCCGCCTGCTCCTCCAGGAAGGAGCCGGTCCCCGCGGCGCAGGCGTCGTTCATCGCGAAGTCGGTGACCACGCCGTTTTCCAGGCCGATGAACTTGGAGTCCTGCCCGCCGATCTCGAAGATCGTGTCCACCGGAACACCGAAGAACCGCCTGCTGATGAAGGTGGACCCGGTCTTGTGCGCGGTGATCTCGTCCTGCACCGTGTCCGCTCCCACCAGTTCGCCGATCAGCTCCCGGCCGGATCCGGTGGTCCCCACCCCCCGGATGACGACGGTGTCGCCGAACTCGTCCCACAGCTCCCTCATCCCGTCGGTCACCACCTGCACGGGTCGGCCCTGCGTCCGGACGTAGATCTCCTTCAGGAGGTTCCCTTCCCAGTCGACGAGGGCGAAGTTCGTGGAGACCGAGCCGACGTCGATGCCGAGGAACACCTCGGGTCGGCCCTGGATCTCCGGTGCCGGCTGGACCCGGTCCCGCAGGAAGACCACGTTTTCGGTGGAGAGGCGATCCCACGCGGGGAAAGACCGGTCCCCCGCCTCCTCTCCCGACGACCGGACGACGAAGGCCCGGCAGTCTCCCCGGTCCCGCTCCGCCGCCGCCATCGCCGCGCCGATGGCCCCCATGTGGGCAAACCCGCGGGGAAGGATCGCGTCGTCCGCCGTGAAGCCGAAGGCGTCCCGGATCGCGCGGACCACGCCGGAATTCTCGAAGAGTCCGCCGGCCAGCGCCACCCGGAGGACGGGGTCCTTCCCCTTGTTGATGCTGCTCTTGAAGTTGCGCGCGACCGCCTCGCACAGCCCCTTGAGGATCTCCTCGGGGGAGTACCCCTTCTGCTGCGCGTGGATCATGTCGCTCTTGGCGAAGACGGAGCAGCGGCCCGCGATGCGGGCGGCGCTCGCGGCATGGGCCACCATCTCTCCGATCTGCTCCACGCCCAGCTTCATCCGGTGTGCCTGCTGGTCGATGAACGACCCGGTTCCCGCGGCGCAGTCCCCGCTGGTGTCGTAATCCTTGATGGCGAGGGAGGCGCGGTCCCCGGCGGGCTCCAGCCGGATGACTTTCGCATTCTCCCCCCCCATCTCGAAGATGGTGCGGACGTCGGGGTGCGCCGCCGTCACCGCCTTCACCAGGCAACGGAAGTCGTTCTCGTACTCCCCCCCGACGAGGGGCGCGAGCTGCCTTCCGCTCTTGCCGGTGACGGAAACCCCTTCCACGGTTCCCTCCCCGAGCACGGCGAGCCAGTGCCGGAGGCGCTCGGGAACCTTTCGCATCGGGTCGCCCTGGAGGCGGTCGTAGGAGAGGAGGTACCCCCTGCCGACGGTTCCAAGCCCCAGCGGCTCCGGGGATAGGAACTGCGCGCGGGCCCCTTCCGGCGGATCGCTCTCCCCGCGTCCGAGGAACAGGGCGAACTTCATGCTGATCGAGCCGACGTCGATGCCGAGGAACAAGGCGTCTGTCCTCCCGAGAACGGTATTGGGCGAATCCCTTTGCAACAACTACAAATGCCGTGCCACAGAAAGGCCCCATATGTTCCGGATAGTTATGCGTCCCGCTCTCCAGATACCCGCCCCGGCGGCGAACGAACGGATAACCGGTTATCCGTTCGGATAATCCCCCCGCGCCCTTGGAAAACCGCGCAAAGGAAATGTATAGTAATCGGATAGGGATCGGGGCGACGGTCCGGGGAGGGGGTTTCATGTTCGGAATCGGTTTCCAGGAGATGCTCATCATCCTGGTCGTGGTCCTGATCTTCTTCGGACCGAAGCGCCTTCCCGACCTGGCAAAGAGCCTGGGGAAGGGGATCGCGGAATTCAAGAAGGCATCCGAGGAGGTCCGCAAGGGGATCGAGGAGGCCGTAAAGGAGGAGGCCGCCTCGGAAAACCCGAAGTCCCCGGAAACCCCGCCGTCGCCGGCGGACGCCGCGCTCCCCGCCACCTCTCCCCCGGATGCGACCGCGCCCCCCTCCCCCGCGACCGGCACCACCGTCCCGGGAGGAGAGGCGCCGAAGGAAACCGCCGAGGCCGGCGCACCGGGAGGGGCGGCGACACCCGAGATCCCCCGCCCGGGTTGACGCCGCTTGACGACGAACCCCGAGGAGATCCGGCAACCCCTCACCGAGCACCTGGACGAACTCCGCCGGAGGCTGATCCGCTCCCTGATCGCCTTCGGCATCGGGACCGCCCTGTGCTACAACTACTCGGAGAGCATCTACCGGACGCTGCTCCGGCCCCTGACCGCGACTCTGCCGGCCGACTCCCACCTCATCTTCACCGAGCTCACCGAGGCGTTCCTCACCTATTTCAAGGTGGCCCTTTGGGGCGGGTTCGTCCTCGCCTCCCCGGTCATCTTCTACCAGACGTGGCGGTTCGTCAGCCCCGGCCTCTACCGCAAGGAGCGCCGGCTCGTCGTGATCTTCGCCGCCTGGTCCACTTTGGGGTTTCTGGCGGGGATGGCGTTCGCCTACCTCGTCGCCATCCCGGCGATCCTTTCCTTCTTCCTCTCCTTCGGAAGGGCCATCGTCGTCCCCATGCCGTCGATGCGGGAATCCCTCTCCCTGGTGCTGCGGCTCCTGATGATTTTCGGCGTGATGTTCGAACTGCCGATGGCCCTGTACCTTGCGGGCCGGGCCGGGATCCTCTCCGCGGCATTCCTGCGGAAGTGGCGCAAGGGGGCGGTGCTCGGGGCGTTCCTGCTGGCCGCCGTCCTCACGCCCCCCGACGCGGTGTCCCAGCTCATGGTGGCGGTCCCGATATACGCCCTCTTCGAACTGGGGATCCTGCTGTGCGCACTGGGAGGCAGGCGGCATGGGACCGTCGGGGAGGCGGTCGCCCCGCAATCCCAGAGATAATGTTCCGGGACCGAACGGCCGAAATGGGATATGTTCGGACGACCCCCTCGTAAAGGAGCCGCCGATGGAGGTCAACAAGATCGTCGCCCGGTACCGGAACGGAAGGATCCGGAAGGGGTACACCGAGAATTTCTTCCCGAACAAGCCGAAATTCCACCTCCGCCCCCTCAGTGCCTCCGGCCCCGGAGAGGCCGAGGAGGTCCTGCTGAACGATCTGAAGGCGGTGTTCTTCGTCCGGGATTTCGCCGGGGATCGCGGATACAAGGAACGGAAGCACCTGCTGGAGGGTGAGAAAACCCAGGGACGGATCATCGAGGTGACCTTCGCCGACGGGGAGGTGCTGGTGGGGACCACGATGGGGTACGACCCCAAGCGAACCGGATTTTTCATCTTCCCCGTCGACCCCAAGACCAATAACCTGAAGATCTTCGTCGTGTCGGGCGCCGTCCGAAGCGCCCGGTACCGGTAAAAACCAAAAAGGAGGCCGGAGGGAGAACATGATCATCGAGTGCCAGTCGTGCCACGCGCGGTTCCGCCTGGACGCATCCCGGATCCGCGGAAAGGGAGCACGCGTCCGGTGCCGCCGTTGCGGGGACAGCATCATCGTCCTCCTGGAGGGCCGGCAGGAAGAGGTCCCCCCGGCGCCCGTGTCCGAGGGATTCCTCGACCTGGGATCCGCCGTGAGGGATTCCGTGGCGGAGCCTCCCCACGGTACCGCCGCGAAGGAACCGGCACGAGTCCCCGACAACCTGATCCCGTTCCCGGCGCCCGCGCGGAACCCGGAACCGATCGCCTCCGATCCGCCCTCTTCCCCGCAGGAGGATTCCCGCTGGTCCGGGGAAGAGCATCCTTCCCGCGAGCCCGGCGGGGGAAAGGACGATGTGGACCTCGCATTCGAACGGCTTCTTACGGTGAACGTGGAGGGACCGGTGCCCCCCCCCGCGGAAGAGGTCCCGCGGCCGGAACCGGAAATCGGGGAGGGTATCGGCGGGACGCTGACCGCGGCACCGGAAGCCGTCCCCGGGCCGGCGGAAGGAACGGATGCACCATTCCTTGCGACGCACCATCACCCGCCCGGGGGCGGGTCCCCGTCGTACCAGGAAGAAAGAGGGTTTCTCCTCAGCGACTCGGAAACGCTCGATTTCCTGAAGGAGAGTCCCCGGCAGGAGGAACGGCCGACGGCCAAGGACAGCACGAACGCCGACATCTCCTTCCTGCTCTCCACGTCTCCCGTCGACGAAGCGGCGCAATCCCTGCGGACGTCCCCTCCCGCGAAGGAGTCCGGCTCCGGGCCCGAAGCCGACATTACCTCCCGGTTCCAGGCAACATCCGATTCCAGGCCGCCCGCCGGGATGACCATCGAGGGGAACGAGACCCCCTTGTCGCAGGCGCCGGAGGTTTCCGTTCCCCCCTTCCGGGAGGAAACGCCGCCCCCCCCGAGGGTCGAGGCCAGGCCTTCGTCGCGGGAGGAAATCACCCCGCCGCGGCCGGCCGGGTCGAAGGCCCGGATCCTCGGAGCCGGTTTCGCCGTCCTGGTGCTGACCGGGGTCGGCTACTTCGGCTTTACCCCTTCCGGAAGGACTGTGCTCCAAACGGTGGCCCCGGGAGCAGCGGCAATTCTGGGCGGGAAAGCTTCGTCATCGGCAGGACCTGCGTACGATGTCCGGAACGTGATCGGGTATTACGAAACGGGGGCCGGCGGCCGGAGGGTCCTGGTCATCAAGGGGCAGGTGACGAACCTCTCCGCGAGGGAGAAGAGCGGGATCCGCGTCTTCGCCGCGATCCTCGACGGC
>DASWBR010000331.1:0-7298 GCA_036390495.1 Candidatus Deferrimicrobiaceae bacterium
AGCATGGTTTTTGCAAATCTTCCGTGGAAACTTGAGGGGGTGTTCCCATGGGGAACGATGTTCCTGCGTGTCACGAGGGGGTTCCACCCGAACCGTGGGTCGAGCCGTTCCGGAGGGCCCTCGCCCTCCATGGGCGCCCCGGCTCCTCCCCCTCCCCCGGACGTACCGCTAACCGAGGGGGACGACCCGGTCGATCGGCTCCGGTATGCGGTTCGATGCCGCCGCTACTCCGTGCGCACCGGGCAGGCGTACACCTTCTGGGTAAACCGTTTCCTGGCGTTCTGCCGGGAGGGCGGCATGGGGACGGGCACCGACGCGGTGCGGGCTTTCCTCGAGCGTCTGGGCGTGGCAATACGTCTTCCCCGCCTCGCGTCTCTGCGTCGAGCCAGGGACCGGCAGAGCCCGCCGGCACCACATGCACGAGAGCGCCCTCCAGAGGGCCGTCCGGGCCGCCGCGCGCTCCGCGGACATCGCGAAACCCGTCGGGTGCCACACGCTACGCCACTGCTTCACCACGCACCTGCTCGAGTCGGGCGCCGACATCCGGACGGTGCAGGAACTCCTCGGGCACAGCGACGTCCAGACGACGTTGATCTACACCCACGCCCTGAACCGTCCCGGCCTTGCCGTGAGAAGCCCGGCGGACGTTTAGGGTAGGGCGCAAGGCGGCGGGAGCCGCCTGGTCACGCCCCCGGCGCCGGCTTCCGTTTCACGAACCGCCAGAACCGGTCCTCTCCCCGCTCGACCCGTTCCCGGAAGGAGCGGAAGAGGGCGAGGTTCCCCAGGTCGTCGAAGAAGGAGTACGCCACGGGCGTGACGACCAGCGTGAGGAGCAGCGACAGCAGCTGCCCCCCGATGATGACCTTGGCCAGCGAGGCGCGCGAAGCCGCCCCGGGCCCCTTCCCCAGCGCGATGGGGATCATCGCCGCGATCAGGGTGATGGTGGTCATCAGGATCGGCCGCAGCCGCGCGGCGTTCGCCTCGAGGATCGCCTGGTCCCGCGGCATCCCCGTCGCCCGCAGCGTGTTCGAGTAGTCCACCTGCAGGATCCCGTTCTTCTTCACGATCCCGAAGAGCAGGAACAGCCCGAGGATGCTGTAGATGTTCAGCGACTCCTGGAGCACGACCAGGGACAGCAGGGCGAACGGGATCGAGATCGGCAGCGCGAGCATGATCGAGACGGGGTGCAGGAAACTCTCGAACTGCGCCGCCAGCACCATGTACATGAAGACGATCGACAGCAGGAGCGCGACCAGGAAGCTCGTCAGCGTCTCCTGCATCGTCTTCGCCCGGCCGAAGAACTCGATCTGGTAATCCGCCGGCAGGTCCATCCGGTCGACGATCTTCCGGACGTGCTCCGACGCGGCGCCCAGCGGCAGCCCGTCCAGGTTGGCGGAGATCGTCACCTGGCGCTGGCGCGTGGCCCGGTCGATCTGCGCGGGCCCCATTTCCGGGGAGAGCCCCGCCACGTCCCGGATCCGTACCTTCCCCAGCTTCGACGAGGGGACGGGGAGGTTCGACACCTCCGGCAGGGAGGAGCGGTATGGCCGGTCCGCGCGGAGCCACACGTCGTACTGGTCGGCCCCCTCCCGGTACTTTCCCACCTTCTCTCCCGCCACGAAGACGTTCAGGGACGAGGCGACGTTCTGCACCTGGACTCCCATGTCGGAGGCCTTCTTGCGGTCCACGTAGACGCGAACCTCCGGCTTGCGGTTGGACAGCGAGGTGTCCACGTCCACCATCCCCTTGATCTTCCGCATCTCCGCCACGATCCGGTCCCCGTACTCCTGCAGCTTCGGGAGGTCCGGGCCCCGGAGGACGAAGTTCAGCGGCGTCGCCCGGATGCCGCCGCCCCTGCCCAGGGCCGAGATGTTCTGCACCGAGGGGCGCAGGGCCGGGTACTTCGCCATCACCTTCCGCACGTCCTTCATGATGTCGAACTGGGAGAACTTCCTCTCGTCGATGTCCACCGTGCGGACGTAGATCGTCCCCTGCGTCACGTCCCCTTCCGCCACGTCGCCGATCTGCGCGAGGAGGTTCTTGACCCCGCGCACCTTCCGGATGTCCGCCTCCACCTCCCGGAAGACCGCGTCCGCCGCCTCCAGGGAGTACCCCTCCGGCATCTGGATGTAGATCTCGAACTCGCTCTGGTCGTCGAACGGGATGAAGTCCTTCCCCACCATCCCGATCAGGGGGACGGTCGAGAGGACGACCGCCAGCGCGACGAGCCCGACCACCCAGCGGTGGCCGAGGGACCAGCGCAGGATGGCCAGATAGCCGTCCGTCGACGTCCGCGCGAACCAGTTCTCCTTCGAGGACGGTTTGTGTCCTCCCTCCCCGGTGTGCTTCACCTTCAGGAACCGGGAGGAGAGCATCGGGGTCAGGGTGAACGAGACGAACCAGGAGAAGAGGATCGCGAACGCCACGGTGATCCCGTAGGAATGGAAGAAACGCCCGACCGTCCCCGCCATGAACGCCACCGGCAGAAAGATCACGACCAGGGAGAGGGTGGTGGCGGAGACCGCCAGCCCGATCTCGTTCGTCGCCTCCACGGCGGCGACCCGGGCAGGGGAACCCTTCTCCTCCACGTGTCGGAAGATGTTCTCCAGGACGACGATCGCGTCGTCGATGACGATCCCCACCGAGAGCGTCAGCGCGAGCAGGGTGATGTTGTTCAGCGTGAAGCCGAAGATCCGCATGATCGTGAACGTGGCCACGATCGACGCGGGAATGGCAACGGAGGCGATCAGCGTGGCCCGCCAGTCGCGCATGAAGAAGAGAACGACGAGGGAGGTCAGGAACGCCCCCAGGAGGAGGTGGAGCTGCACCTCGCGGATCGACCGGAGGATGAAGACCGACTGGTCGCGGATCGGGTCGACCCGGATGTCCGCCGGCAGCGTCTTCCGGATCTGCGCGAGGCGATCCTTGGCCTTGCGGATGACCTCGATCGTGTTCGTGCCGGACTGCTTCTGGATGACCAGGTTGACGGAGGGGCGCCCGTCGAAGCGCGCCAGGGAGCGCGCCTCCTCCTCCCCGTTCTCGACCCAGCCGATATCCCGGACCATGATGGGCCGGCCGCCGATGTTCGCCACGATCAGCTGCTGGAAATCCTCCACGGACGGCATCCGCCCCATGGTCCGCAGGACCAGCTCGCGCGTGCCGGTCTCCACGCGCCCCCCGGGGATCTCCAGGTTCTGCGCCTGGAGCGCCGCCTTGACCTGCGGGACGGTCAGGCCGAACGCCTCCATCCGGGAGGGGTTCAGGTAGACGTTCACCGCCCGCTTCCGGCCGCCGACGATGCTCACCGCGCCGACGCCGTTGACCGTCTCGAGGACCTGCTTCACCTGGTCGTCGGCGATTTTGGTGATCTCCCGCATGTCGCGGCTCCCCGACACGGCGACCGTCATGACGGGCGCGGCGTCGATGTCGAACTTGACGATGACGGGCGGGTCGGTCCCCTCGGGGAGGTTCTTGATGATCGTGGCCACGCGGTCCCGGACGTCCTGGGCCGCCTCCTCGCCGCTCTTCTCGAGGAGAAAGCGGATGACGACCGCGGAGACCCCCTCGCGGGAGGTGGAGCGCAGTTCATCGATCCCGGCGACGGTGTTGACCGCCTCCTCGATCGGCTTGGTGATGGTGGTTTCGATCTCCTCCGGGCTGGCCCCGGCGAGCGTCGTTGTGACGGTGACGATGGGGATGTCGATGTTGGGGAACAGGTCCACCCCGAGGCCTTTCCAGGAAGCGATCCCCACCACCACCAGGAGGCTCACGAGCATGGTGGCGAAGACGGGGCGGCGGACGCAGATCTCGGAGATCTTCATTTGCGGTCACCCGCCTCGACCCGCACGCGGGACCCCTCGACGAGCTTCCCGGTGCGGGAGACCGCCACCTGCTCCCCCGCGGCGACCCCTTCCACGACCTCCACGCGGTCCCCCAGGTCGTCCCCCAGCTTCACCCGGCGCTCCTTCGCCACATTGTTGTCGATGACGAACACCTTCTCGACCCCCGCGAACGTCACCACGGCCTGCTTCGGGATGCTGACCCCGTTCGGGTCCACCCGGAGAAGGATGGCGGCCTTCCCGAAGGAGCCGGATTTCAGCGCCCGGTCGTCGTTGGGGTAGGTCGCCTCGACCTGGATCGCCCGGTTCGCCGGGTTGGAAGCGGGGGAGATCCGGCGGAGCGTGCCCCGGAACGTCTTCCCGGGGCGGCTGTCCACGGCGAGGTCCACCGGAAGCCCGTTCGCAAGGGCCGCCGAGTAAAACTCCGGCACCTCGCCCAGGAGCCGGATGGGCTGGTCGTCCACGATCCGGAACAGCGGCGTTCCCACCTTGACGTATTCCCCCGTGGAGATCAGGCGCGCCTCGATGAGCCCCTCGATGGGGCTCTTGATCATCGTGTCCCGAAGCTTCTTTTCCGCCAGTCCGGCCTGCGCCCGCTTGGCGCGCAGCGTGGCGAGGAGGGTGTTCGCCTCCTCCCGGGCGGCGCGGACGTTCGCCTCCGCGACGAGGAACCGGGCCTCGGCGTCGTCCACGTCCTTCTTCGCGATGAGGTTCTTCGCGGCGAGGTCCTTCCGCCGCTCCAGGTCCTTCCGGGCGTTGTCGTATTCCGCCAGCGCCTTGCGGACGAGGGACGTCTGCTCCTCGTCGGCTCCTTCGGCGTCCGGCGCGATCCCCAGTTTCGCCGCGATTTGGGCCGTCTCGGCCCGCGCCTGGTCCCTGCGGAAGACGAACTCGTCCTGGACCAGGGAGGCCAGGGTCTGCCCCTTGCGCACCGGATCGCCAAGGTCCGCGTGGAGCTTCTCCACGGTCCCCTCCACCTCGGAGGAGAGGGTCACCTGCTCGACGCCGGCCAGGGAGCCCACGAACTCGATCTTCCGGGGGATCGGGGTGCGCAGCGCGGGCGCCGCGGCGACGGAGATCTCCTCGCCCGGGGAACCTTGCCGGGCGGCGTTGTCCCCCTTCGGGGCCCCCGCTTCCTTCTTTCCGCAGCCGGCGAGGATCGCCAGGGCGGCGACGGCGAGGCAGACGGCCGGTGCGCGCAGCGGAAACTGCGTGGACGTGCCCATCAGGATGTCCTCCGGGTTTTCTTCGCGGCGCACGGGGGTGCGAGCGCCTTCAGCCAGTGCGATTCCATCATCCGGGCGAGCCGTGGAAACGGGGCCTGGATCAGCCCCAGCATCTTCAGGCGCGTCGTTCCGTAGAAGGTGCCGCGGATCATCTCCGCGGTCTCCCGGACGGGGAAGGGCACCTCCAGCGTGCCGTCCGCCTTCCCGCGGGAAAGGATCCGGGAGAAGAGCTCCGTGATCCGGTCGAGCTTCTCCCGCTGGGGAGACCCCTTGGAAAACTGCTCCACCGTCAGGTGGACCGGGAAGTCCCGCAGGAGGATCAGGTACTGCTCCTGGTGCCGGGAAACGTAGTCGAACAGGAAGCGGGCCAGGGCGGCGAGCGTCTCCCGGCCCGTCGTCTCCCGCGCGAGGAGCCCCTCGACCCCGGCGAGGAACCCGTCGATCGTCTCGTCGAAGAGGGTCAGGAAGATCCCGTCCTTGCTCCCGAAGTGGTGGTAGAGCGTCCCCTCCGCCACCCCCGCCTCGCGGGCGATCTCCGAAGTGGTGGCGTTGCTGTACCCCTTCTCGGCGAAGAGCCGGGAAGCGGTTACGAGGATCGCGCGGCTCCTGGCGGTGTCGGTCATCGGTGCATCTCCTCCGGTTTCGTCAATGCCCCGCCGCGGGGCCGGTCTGGTGCGCCGGCCGGCGGAGCAGGAGCAGCAGCGGCAGGACGCACGCCATCATCACGGACAGGATGTAGAAGGCGTCGTTGAACCCGAGCATCGTCGCCTGGCGGACCACCTGCGCGTAGATCCTCCCGAGGGCCGTGTTTCCCGCCAGCGCCTCGTGCACCCCGCGGGACGGGAGGAGCGCCTGCCCCTTCGCCACGGCGGCGCGGAGCCCCTCGTCGAGGGTGGTCAGGTGCTCCACCATGCGGCTCTGGTGCACCTGGGCGCGCCGGGTGAACATGGTGGCCGAGAACGCCACGCCGATGGAGCCCCCCAGGTTCCGCAGCAGGTTGTAGATTCCGGTGGCGTTCCCCATCTGCGGCCGCGGGATGGAGGAGAGGGTGAGGGTCGTCAGGGGGATGAAGAGGAGCCCCATCCCGAAGCCGAGGTAGATCCGGGGTCCCAGCAGGGCGTCGAAGTCCGCGGTGAGGGAGAAGTTCGACATCGTCCAGGTGGAGTAGGCGCACAGCAGGATCCCGAGGACGAGCGCGTACTTCGGGTTGTGCCGCCCGATGAACCTCCCCACGATCGGCATCGTGAGGAGCGTGGCGACCCCGCCGGGGGAGAGCACCAGCCCCGCCAGCGTCGCCGTGTACCCCAGCAGCAGCTGTGCGTACAGGGGGAGCAGCACGATGCTCCCGAGGAGGTTGAAGAAGGCGACGAACATCACCACGTTGCCGCTGGCGAAGGAGATGTTTTTGAAGGCCCGGAGGTCCACCACGGGGTGCTCGGCGACGAAAAGTTCCACGATGACGAACAGGAGCAGGGCGAGAGCCGACACGGCGGACAGGACGAGGATGAAGTCGGACTGGAACCAGTCCTCCCGCTGCCCCTTGTCCACCACGATCTGCAGCGCCCCCACCCAGACGACGAGCAGCATGATCCCCCACCGGTCCACCTTCTCTCCGCTGCGCTGCCGGAGGTACGGCGGGTCGTGGATGAAGAGGGAGACCATGAAGACGGCGAGGAGCCCGATGGGGATGTTCACGTAGAAGATCCAGCGCCACGACAGGGTGTCCGTGATGTACCCCCCCATCAGGGGGCCGGCGATGGGTCCGAACATGGCGCCGACGCCGAAGATGGCCATCGCCATCCCGTGCTCCCGCGGCGGGAACGTCTCCAGCAGGATCGCCTGCGACATCGGCTGCAGCGCCCCCCCGCCGATCCCCTGGAGGACGCGGAAGAAGACGAGCATCCCCAGGCTCGTGGAGGAGCCGCACAGCAGGGAGGCGAAGGTGAACAGGAGGACGGAGAAGGCGAGGTACCGCTTCCGCCCGAAGGTGCGGGCGAGCCACCCCGTCATCGGGATGATGACGGCGTTCGAGACGAGGTAGGAGGTGAGGACCCACGCCGACTCGTCGATGCCGGAGGAGAGGGAGCCGCGGATGTGGTCGAGGGCGACGTTGGCGACGCTGGTGTCGATGATCTCGATCAGCGTCGGGAGCATCACCGTGATCGCCACGATCCACTTGCTGGCGCCGATCGCCCCGACGGCGTTCCCGACCCTCCCTCCCTCGCCGTTCATC
>DASWBR010000332.1:0-6813 GCA_036390495.1 Candidatus Deferrimicrobiaceae bacterium
CCCAGGACGTGATCACCCGGGACAACGTCTCCGTGAAGGTCAGCGCCGTCCTCTATTTCCGGGTCATCGATCCGAACCGGGCGATCGTCAGCGTGGAGAACTACCTGTACGCCACGTCGCAGCTCTCCCAGACGACGCTGCGGTCCGTGTGCGGGCAGGCGGAGCTGGACGACCTCCTCTCGGAGCGGGAGAAGATCAACGCGCACATCCAGGAGATCCTCGACAAGGACACGGAGCCGTGGGGGATCAAGGTCGCCAAGGTCGAGATCAAGCACATCGACCTCCCCCAGGAGATGCAGCGCGCGATGGCGAAGCAGGCGGAGGCGGAGCGGGAGCGGCGCGCGAAGGTCATCGGCTCGGAAGGGGAGTTCCAGGCGGCGCAGAAGCTCTCCGACGCCGCGAAGATCATCGCGGAGAACCCGATCGCCCTCCAGTTGCGCTATCTGCAGACGCTGCGGGAGGTGGCGGCCGAGAACAATTCCACGACCATCTTCCCCGTCCCGATCGACCTCCTCACGCCGTTCATGCAGATGGCGAAGAGCGTCTCGGCCGCGCCGCCCCCGAAGAGCGGCGGTTGACGCGCCTCCCATCCTCCGCCATCAGCAGGCTGCTTCTCCTGTCGGTCTTTCTCTTTGCCTGCTCGGGGGCGCCACCCAGGCCCCCGGAGCCGGATCGACGGGATTCCCCGGCGCCCGCGACGGCGCCTCCTCCAAGGGGTGGCATCCCGGCCCCCGGGCCGGCGGGGGAACAGCCGGCCGTCGTCGTCCCGAGGCCTTCCGAGGTTGCCGGTGCGCGGTTCGTGCGGGTGCTCCTGTCGGGCGGGGCGGCGGAAGTCGTGCTCGAGGGGGCTGCCGTGCGCATCTGGGGCACGGATGGCAGGCTCTCGCTGGAGGCCCAGGGGAGGGTCGCCCTGTCCGCCGTGGGGGAGCGAATCCGCGTGAACGGGAACCGTCTGCTCGGCGAATCCCTCGATGCGGCGGGCGTACCCGACCTTTCGGTCGGCGGCCGGCGCGTCGGCGGGAGGCTTCGCGTGATCGCCCGGAAAGGCACGCTGCTGGCCGTGGCCGCGGTCCCGCTCGAGACGTACGTCGCCGCGGTGCTCAGCCGGGAGGCCGCAGCGAAATTCCAGCCGGAGGCGCTCCGGGCGATGGCGGTCGCGATCCGCACCTATGCCGTCGGCATGGCGCGCGCACCGCGCGACCCGGCGTACGACATGGCCGCAACCGTGGAAGACCAGGTGTTCGATGGAGTCGACGACGTGGCCCCCCCGTTCCGGGATGCCGTCGAGGCAACGCGGGGGGAGGTTGCCCTGTACCGTGGGGAGATCGCCCGGACGGTGTACCACTCGACGTGCGGGGGGCGGACGGAGTCGGCTGCGGGCGCCTGGGGGAGCGACGCGCCGTACCTGCGGGACCAGCCGTGCGACGACTGTTCCGGGAGCCCCGTGTACCGGTGGGAGTACCGGATGAGCCCCGCGGAAGGGCACCGCGTCGCCCAGGCCCTCGGTGTCCGGGCGGGGAAGGAGTTGCGGTTCTCGGTCGTCGCCTGGACCCCGTCCGGCCGGGCCGCCCGGGTGCGCATCGCCTCCGCGGGCGTTTCGCGGGACGTTTCCGCGGCGGAGTTCCGGAAAGCCGCAGGGTACGCCCGGGTCCGGAGCCTGAAGATGGAGATCGTCCCCGCCGCGGACGGGTGGAAATTCCGGGGACAGGGGTACGGCCACGGCGTGGGAATGTGCCAGTTCGGCGCGAACGGGATGGCGCAGGCGGGAAAGGGGTACCGGGAGATCCTCGCGCGCTACTACCCCGGCGTCGCGATCGCGGGGAACACGCCCTGAGGACGGATCTGCTCGATTACGAACTGCCGGAACGGCTCGTGGCCCAGCGCCCCGCCTCCCGGCGGCGCGACGCGCGGCTTCTGACCCTGTCCCGGGACACGGGGGAGATCGGACACCGGATGTTCTTCGCGCTGCCGTCCCTCCTGCGTCCCGGCGACCTCCTGGTGGTGAACGACACGAAGGTGATCCGGGGACGGCTTCGCGGGAGGCGACCGGGCGGCGGGAGCGTCGAGATCTTCCTGCTGTCCCGCTTGGGGAAGGACGACCCGGCCGGGGAACTTTGGGAGGCGCTCGCGCGCCCGTCGAAGCGTCTCTCCGAGGGGGACGCGTTCGGAATCGGCGGGGTCCTCGCCGTCCGGCTGGTACGCCGCCACGAGGGGGGAAGGTGGGAGGTTTCCCTCTCCGCGGCGGACGGAACGGTTGCCGGGGCGCTGGAGCGGGTGGGGGAGGTCCCCCTGCCGCCGTACATCCGCCGGGACGCGGATGCCCCGTCCCTCGAAGAGGACGCCCTGCGGTACCAGACGGTGTACGCCGCCCGCCCGGGGTCTGTGGCGGCCCCTACCGCGGGACTCCATTTCGACGAGGAGATGCTCCGGGAGCTCGGCGCGGCGGGAATCGGCGTCGCCCGCGTTACCCTTTCGGTGGGATACGGGACCTTTTCCCCGATCCGGACGGAAGAGGTGGAGGAGTACGCAATTCACCCGGAAGAGTACCGGCTGCCCCCGGCGGCCGCGGAGGCCGTGAACGTGACCCGCGGCCGGGGAGGGCGCGTGGTGGCGGTCGGAACGACGAGCGTCCGGGTGCTGGAGACGTGCGCGGGGGAGGACGGCACGGTATCCCCCTCGGAAGGGGTCACCCGGAAGTTCATCTTCCCCGGGTACGGGTTCCGCGCGGTGGATGCGCTCCTCACGAACTTCCACCTCCCCCGTTCGAGCCTCCTCGCCCTGGTGATGGCGTTCGCGGGGGTGGATGCCGTGCGCGCCGCGTACCGCGCGGCCGTGGAGGAAGGGTACAGGTTCTACAGCTACGGCGACGCCATGCTCATCCGGTGAAGGAGAGTGGGACGTGTCTCCGGAATTTCCCCTGCGGGAAGGGATCTTCTATAAGGTGCAGCCGCCTTCGGGGGACACTCTTCGCTTCAAACACGGGAGGAAGGGGTAGAGTGTCCCCCGCCCAGCTAGCATGACGGTCCGGTTCGCGGTGGAAGCCCGGGACGGCGGCACGGAAGCGCGCGCCGGGGTGATCGGGACGGAGCGAGGCTCCTTCCGCACCCCCGCCTTCCTGCCCGTGGGCACGGCGGCGACGGTGAAGGGGGTGTGGCCCGGCCAGTTGCGGGACATGGGGTACGGCTGCCTCCTGGGGAACACCTACCACCTGTACCTGCGCCCCGGCCACGAGCGGATCCGGGGGATGGGCGGCCTCCACCGGTTCATGGGGTGGGACGGGCTGATCCTCACGGACAGCGGCGGTTTCCAGGTCTTCTCCATGAGCGCGCTGCGGAAAGTCTCCGACGAGGCGGTGACGTTCCGGTCCCACATCGACGGCTCCCTGCACACTCTTTCCCCGGAGCTGGCGGTGGAGATCCAGGAAGCCCTGGGCTCCGACATCCGGATGGTTCTGGACGAGTGCGTGGAATACCCGGCGGAACGCAGGGAGGTGGAGGACGCGGTGCGCCGGACCACGCTCTGGGCGAGGCGGTCCCTCGCCGCGGCCTCCCTGCCGGAAGGGGGGATGTTCGGGATCGTGCAGGGCGGGATGCACCCGGACCTCCGGCGGCGCAGCGCGGAGGAGATCTGCTCCCTCCCGTTCCCGGGATTCGCCATCGGCGGGGTGAGCGTCGGGGAGGGGAAGGATCTCCTGCGGGAGACGGTGTCCCTTTCCGCCCCGCTGCTTCCCGGGGAGAAGCCGCGCTACCTCATGGGCGTGGGGACTCCGGGGGACCTCCTCTTCGCCGTATCGTGCGGCGTGGACCTGTTCGACTGCGTCCTCCCGACCCGCAATGCCCGCAACGGGATGATGTTCACCTCCGCCGGCCCGATGACCATCAAGCAGTCCCGCTACGCGGACGATCCGCTCCCTCCGGACGCGCGGTGCGCCTGTCCCACCTGCCGCTCCTTCTCGCGGGCCTACCTGCGCCACCTGTACCTGCAGCGGGAAATGCTGGCCTCGATGGCGATGACGGTCCACAATCTCCATTTCTACGCGGCGCTGATGGAGCGTGCGCGGGAGGCAATTTCCCGTGGAAATTTCCGGGAACTTGTGAAAGAATCAGCCGTTTCCGGCATCGATTAGAAGCCAGGGAGGGATTTCCTATGCTGTTCACCGGCGTGGCATACGCGATGGGCGGGTCTCCGGGAGGCGGAACCGGCGGGGCCGGGGGGCTCATGGGGCTCCTGCCGATCCTGCTCATGTTCGTGATTTTCTACTTCCTCCTCATCCGGCCGCAGCAGAAGCAGGCCCGGAAGCACCAGGACTTCATCAAGAACCTCAAGGTGGGGGACCGCGTGGTGACCACCGGAGGGCTGCACGGAGAGGTGAAGGGGCTCACGGAGACCACCGTCACCCTGGAGGTCGCCGAGAAGGTGCGCGTGAAGGTGACGCGGAGCGCCGTGTCCGGGTCGAGCCAGGAGGCGGCGGCCCCGGAAGCGCAGAAACCCGCCTGACCGCGCGGCACCACGGAACCGAAAGGAGCGAGTCCGCACCATGTGGAAGAGCATCTCCGGGAGAATCACCCTGATCGCGGTCCTCACGGTGGCCTCCGTCATCGTCCTTGTCCCGTCCCTCACCGACCGGGTTCCGGCCGGCTGGAAGGACCGGATGCCCCGGATCAACCTCGGCCTCGACCTGCAGGGGGGTGTCTTCCTGCGGCTGGCCGTCGAGATCGACAAGGCCATCGAGAATACGATCCTCCGCTACGCAGACGACGCCCGCGCGGTGTGCCGCGAGAAGGGGCTGCCGGTCCTGGGCTTCCAGAAGTCGGGGACCGACGGGTTCTCCCTGCGGTTCCCTCCGGGCGACTTCTCCGGCCGGGCGGTCGCGCTGCTGAAGGACGAGTTCCCCTCCCTCGACGTGTCGCTGGGCGAGGTGAAGGCGGAAGGCGCGACGGTGACGCTGCGGATGAAGCCCCAGGAGATCCAGGCGATCCGCACGAACGCCGTGGTGCAGGGCGTGGAGACCATCCGGAACCGGATCGACCAGTTCGGCGTGCGGGAGCCGCAGATCATCGCGGAGGGGGAGGACCGGATCGTCGTGCAGCTCCCCGGGGTGAAGGACCAGCAGCGCGCCATCGAGCTCGTCGGGAAGACGGCCCTCCTCGAGTTCAAGCTGGTGGACGAGGGGGCGAGCGTGGAAGAGGCCCTCAAGGGGAACGTCCCGGAGGACGACCAGCTGCTGTACCAGAAGTCGGTGGACCCGCAGACCGGCCGCGCGACGAAGACCCCCATGCTCGTGAAGAAGCGGGCCCTGCTGACGGGCGACACGATCAAGACGGCGAAAGTGAACTTCGACAGCCGGCAGGGGGGCGCCCACGTGTCCCTGTCCTTCGACTCGCGGGGGGCCAAGGTCTTCGACCGGGTCACGGCGGAGAACGTGAAGCGCCGCCTGGCGATCGTCCTGGACGACTCGATCTACTCCGCCCCCGTGATCCAGGAGCGGATCTCGGGCGGGGAGGCCCAGATCACCGGCAACTTCACCGCGGAGGAGGCTTCCGACCTCGCCATCGTCCTGCGCGCCGGATCGCTCCCGGCACCGGTCAAGGTGATCCAGAACGTATCGATCGGACCGTCCCTGGGCCTGGACTCGATCCAGAAGGGGGTCCGCGCGGCCCTCATCGGGGCGCTGCTGGTGGTCCTCTTCATGGCCGTGTATTACCGGTTCGCGGGGCTGGTGGCGGACTTCGCCCTCATCTTCAACATCCTGTTCCTCCTGGGCGGAATGGCCGCCTTCTCGGCGACCCTGACCCTCCCCGGCATCGCGGGGATCATCCTGGCGATCGGCATGGCGGTCGACTCCAATGTGCTGATCTTCGAGCGCATCCGGGAGGAGATCCGCGCGAAGAAGACGGTTCGCGCCGCCATCGACGCGGGATACGACAAGGCGTTCTGGACCGTGGTGGATTCCCACGTGACGACGTTGATCACGGCGGTCATCCTCTTCCAGTTCGGCACGGGACCGATCAAGGGGTTCGCCGTGTCGCTCTCCATGGGCGTGGCGATCAACCTCTTCACCGCGCTCGTCTGTACCAAGGTGGTGTTCGACTACCTCAACGCCAAAAAGCCGATGCAGGCGCTGAGCATTTAACGGAAACGGGGACGGGTACCGGCCATGATGGAACTGGTGAAAAACACCAAGATCGACTTCATGGGGCTGAAGAAATACGCCTTCGCCTTCTCCGGGGCGCTGACGCTCCTCGGGCTCTTCGGGACCGTACAGGTGTACCGGGGGCAGGCCAACCTGGGGATCGACCTGGCGGGCGGCACTTCGATGCAGCTCAAGTTCTCGAAGCCCGTGGCGATGGACCGGGTCCGGGCGGCCCTCGCCTCGGCCGGCCACGGGGAGGCGACCCTGCAGGAGGTGCCCGGGGAGAACATCCTCCTCATCAAGCTGCGCGCACACGGCGGGGCGGAGGAGAAGATGGTGGCCGATCCGGTGGTGAAGCTCCTCACGGCGTCGTTCCCCGAGAATCCGTTCGTCGTGGAGAGCGTCTCGGAGATCGGGCCTGCGATCGGGCACAAGCTGCGGCAGGACGCGGCGCTGGCTCTCGCGGTGTCGGCGCTGGCGATCATCCTGTACCTCGCCTGGCGGTTCGAGTTCAAGTTCGGCGTGGCGGCTGCGATCGCCACCTTCCACGACGTCTTCGCGATGGTGGGGATCTTCTACATCCTCCGGATCGAGAAGGACCTCCTCTTCATCACGGCCCTCCTGACGATCGGCGGCTATTCGCTCACCGACACGGTGGTCGTCTTCGACCGGATCCGGGA
>DASWBR010000333.1:0-1866 GCA_036390495.1 Candidatus Deferrimicrobiaceae bacterium
TCGAGCACGTCCCCCGCCCAGGTGAGGGCCGCCGCCACCGTCGGAAAGCCGACCGTCGAGGTGAGCAGGAGCAGCGCGTGCCGGATCTCGGCCGGCTTCGCCCCCGCCTCCAGAGCCCTCCGCACGTGGCTGTGGACCGACCCCTCGGACCGGACCGCCGCGGCCGCGGCGAGCTGGATCAGGTGGGAGGTCTTTCCGTCCAGCGGCCCCGCCTTGCGGGCCGCCTCCCCGAGCGCCTCGACGGCGCGGAGCAGTTCCGGGTGTTTTTTCTGCAGCGTGCGGTACGTCTGCGGCGGCTTGCGCGCCATGGCGGTCCTCCTGAGGGTCTTGCCTGCCTGAAAGTATAGCGCACGCCGGAGGGATATAATGGGTGCGTTCCGGAGCACCTGGGGCCGCCGCACCGCAATTGGATGAAACCGCCGAGGTCATCGATGAGCACGAAACGCTTCCGGGTACGGATACTGCTCCCCGCTCTCGCAGCGATCCTCCTCCCCGCCGTCGCGCACGCCGCCGGGGAGGACCCTTCCCTGCCGCTGCTCCAGTACCTCGTCGTCATCCTCGTATCCGCGAAGCTGGCCGGGCACGCTGCGCTGCGCCTGGGCCAACCCGCAGTGCTCGGCGAGCTGATGGCCGGGATCGTTCTCGGGAACCTGGCCCTCTTCGGCTACGGGGGACTGGAGGGGATGGCGACCGATCCGTACGTCGACATCCTGTCCCGGATCGGCGTGATCGTCCTCCTCTTCGATGTGGGGCTGGAGTCGACGATCCGCGAAATCCTGGGCGTGGGGATCTCCTCGCTCCTGGTGGCGGTGCTGGGCGTGGCCGTCCCCTTCGGGCTCGGCTGGCTCGTCGGCATATTGCTCCTTCCGGACAGTTCCGCCTACGTCCACGCATTCCTGGGGGCCACCCTGTGCGCGACCAGCGTCGGGATCACGGCGAGGGTGCTTCAGGAGATCGGCAAATCCCGGGGCAGGGAGGCCCGAATCATCCTCGGGGCGGCGGTGATCGACGACGTCCTGGGGCTGATCATCCTGGCTTCCGTTTCGGGCGTCATCGTCGCGGCGGTCTCGGGAGAGAAGATGGGGGTGTGGCCCCAGCTCCGGATCGCCCTGCAGGCCTTCGGGTTCCTCGCGGGGGCGCTGGTGCTCGGTACCTTCCTGACGCCCCGGATCTTCTCGACAGGGGCGAAGCTGCGCGGATCGGGGGTCCTGATCGGGATCTCCCTGGGATTCTGTTTCCTCCTCTCCTACCTGTCGGGGCTGGCGGGGCTCGCCCCGATCGTCGGGGCGTTCGCCGCCGGTCTCATCCTGGAGCCGGTGCACTTCGAGCGGTATGGAAGGCGCGGGATCGAGGAGCTCGGGGAGAAACTGCGGCCCATCTCGGATTTTCTGGCACCGGTGTTCTTCGTGCTGATGGGGAGCAAGGTGGACGTCCGCATCCTCGCCTCTCCCGAGGCGATGACCCTTGCCCTCGCCCTCACGGTAGCCGCCGTGGCGGGCAAGCAGGCGTGCTCCCTCGGGGTCGTCGACAAGGGTGTCAACCGGTGGGCGGTGGGGTTCGGGATGATACCCCGCGGGGAGGTGGGGCTGATCTTCGCGAGCATCGGGGCGGGGTTGTCCTTCGGGGGAACACCGGTGATCGGGCCGGTCACCTATTCGGCCGTCGTCCTGATGGTGATGATCACGACGCTCGTGACGCCGCCGCTGCTGAAGTGGTCGCTGTCCGGCCGGGGCTCAGGGGGGGATCCGCCGGCGGGTTGACGCCGGCCCTGGACCGCCTCCCTCAGCCGGGGGCCGTCTTCCCCACGGGGCAGGCGGCCTGGCACGCGAAGCAGTAGTAGTAGTTCCCCGTCATGAAGTTCTGCCA
>DASWBR010000334.1:0-4281 GCA_036390495.1 Candidatus Deferrimicrobiaceae bacterium
GCCGGGGCGTTGACGAATCCGAGCACCCGGTTGCAGAAGACGCACGCCTCGGCGACCTCGGCCGCGTCCGCGGCCCGGGGGGACACGGCGATGTACCCGATCCGCTCCCCGGGCAGGTTCAGGTCCTTGGAGTGCGAGTACGCCACCAAGGTGTTCCGGATCCTCGTCACCGGTTGCACGAACGCGACGCCCTCGAACACGACCTTCCGGTACGGCTCGTCGGAGATCACGTAGACGGGAGCGCCGGTCCGGGTTTCCGCCGCCGAGAGGACGCGGTCGAGGCGCTCGAGGTCCTCCCCCGGGTAGACCGCGCCCGTCGGGTTGTTCGGCGTGTTCAGCAGGAGGGCCCGCGTCCTCGGCGTGAGGGCCCTCTCCAGGGCGGGGAGGTCGAGCTGGAACCGCGGATCCGTCTCGACCACGACGGGTACCCCTCCCGCGTTGCGGATGTAGAAGAGGTACTCCACGAAGTACGGGGCGAGGACGACCACCTCGTCCCCGGGGGAAAGGATCGCCCGCAGGGCCACGTTGATGGCCCCCGCCGCCCCCACGCTCATCACGACGTGGTCCGCCGCGAACGGCAGGCCGGTCGACCGTCCCAGCGACTCCGCGACGGCGCGGCGGACTTCCGGGAACCCCGCGTTCGGCATGTACTTGTGCAGGTCCTTCGGCGGATCGGAGGCCAGGCGCGCGAGTTCGTCGGCCAGGGCTTTCGGCGGGTCGCCGTACGGGTTGCCCAGGGTGAAGTCGAACACGTTTTCGGCGCCAAGCAAAGCCTTGAGGGCCGCCCCCTCCTCGAACATCTTCCGGATCCACGACCCGGCCCGGATCGCCTCCCTGATTTCCGGCGCTGCCGGCATGCGAAGGCCTCCCTTCCCGCCCGCTCCGCGGAACTGACAACGGACCACGATACGCCACTTCGCACCGGGGCCGCAAGGGGCCGGGGCCGGTTGAATCGCGGCCCCGCATGCCGTACAGTGGAACCATCCACTGCAGCACGGGCAGCATCACTTCGGCATTCCATGGGGGTGTACCGTGTCACGCGCTTCCGCCAGATTCCTTTCGCTGGCTCTCCTGCTCTCCGTTCTCGCCGCGTGCGCGATCGGGAACCGGCTCTACATTTCCGGGGAACTCGGCCGGCCCGGAGGCGCCCGGAAAGCCGCGACGGCGACGCCCCAGGTGGCGGTCCTGGATTTCGCCTACGACACGGTGGAACCGGGAGTGGTCGGCCGGGACTTCGACCACGTGCGCCCCATCGACTGGAAGGGGGAGCCGGGCAAGGCGATGGCGGACCTGGTCGCCGGCGTCCTCGCGGAGAAAGGCGTCTCGGTGGTCCGGGCCGCCGCGGGGAGCCCGTCCGTGGAGAACGTGCCGGCGCGGGTAACGGGCTACGTCAACCGCTTCGAAGTGAACGCCCGCCGCAAGGGGACCGTGAAAATCGTCACCGAGGCGACGGTTTCCCTCTCCCTGACCGCCTCGGGCGGGGGGCTTTCCTCCCCGGTTTCCACGACGACCACGAGCAGCAACTCGATGGAGGACGTGTTCGTCACGCCGGAAGGCGCCCGCGAGGTCCTCTTCGCGTCCGCCAACTCCGCGGCGGAAGAAGCCGCCCGGCGCATCCTCGACGCCGGCGTGGTCGCTTCGCCCTCTCCCGGGAAATAAAGCCGGCGGCCCGGCGTGATCCTCCACGTCCTCTCCGGCCTGGAGGAGGTCCCCCTCGCCGAGTGGGAGGCCCTCCAGGCGGCGCAGGCCCGCCCCTCCCCGTTTCTCTCCCCGCGTTTCCTCCTGCCGTGGCGGCGCGCGTTCGGGGAGGGGTGCGAGGTACGGGTTGTGCGCATGGCCCCGCCCTCCGGTCCGTCCGAGGCGCTCCTGTTCCTGTGCCGCTGCGGAGAGGGGGGGTGGACATTCCTCGGGGGGGAGCAGGTGGCGGACTACCTCGACGCCCTGGTGGCCCCGGGCCGGGAGGATGCGTTCTGGCGGGAATTCCTTTCCCGGGGCCTCCCCGTCCTGGGCGGCGGCCCGCTGCGGCTCCCGGGACTCGTCGAAGGGACACCCGCCCTGTCCGTCGTACCGCGCCTCTGCGGCGAGGCGGGGATCCCCTTCAAGGTGGAGGAGATGGACCGCGCTCCCTACATCGGCCTGCCCGGCTCCTTCGGGGCTTATGTCGAGGGGCTCGGGAAGAAGGAACGCCACGAGCTGCGCCGGAAAATGCGCCGCGCGACGGAACTGCTGCCGGGACTCTCCTTCCGGGTCACCCGGACGCCGGAAGAGCTTTCGCGGGACCTCCCCTCCTTCATCGACCTGCACCGCAGGAGCCACCCGGATAAGGAACGGTTCATGGACGAACGGATGACGATCTTCTTCCGGGAGGTCGCGGAACGGTTCCTCCCCGGCGGCGGGCTCCGGCTGGCGTTCCTCTCCTTCGAGGGCGGCGACGCCGCCTCCGTGTTCCAGTTCCGCTCCGGCGGATCCCTGCTCCTCTACAACTCCGGGTACGACCCGGCGCACCGCGCCGCGAATCCCGGCCTGGTCCTCATCGCCCGGTGCATCGAGGACGCCGTGGCGGAAGGGGTGACGGAGTACGATTTCCTCCGCGGAACGGAGCGGTACAAGTACGACCTGGGAGGTGTGGACCGCGTCGTGCACCTCCTGACCGTTTCCCCTTGAACCGGCACCTCGTCCTCTCGTACCACACCTGCCCGATGGAGGAGCCGGGGACCGGCCTGGCAGGGGGAATGAACGTCTTCCTCCGGGGGCTGCTGCGGGGGCTCTCCCGGGCCGGGTATCCCTCGGACGTCCTCACCCGCGCGACCCGGGAGGCACTGGAGGTCTCGGAGCCGTTCCCGGGCGTGCGGATCTTCCACGTGCCGTGCGGGTGGAAGAGCCCGCCGACCCGGCTGAGCGCGTACGAGTCCCTGGAACGGTTCATCGGACGATCCCTCCGGGTGATGGAGGAGAACCGGATCGCCCCCGGCGTCGTTTCCGCCCACTACTGGATGTCGGGCGTGGCGGCAGGGCGGCTCTCCGGCGCGCCGATGGTCCTTGTCTATCACACGGTGGAGGCGCGGAAGCCCGGCGCCGGCGGGCGGTGGGACCCCCTCTCGCCGGTCCGCAGGAGGGAGGAGGAGCGGCTGGCTTCCGAGGCCGCCCGGGTGGTCTGTCTCTCCGGCCACGATCTGGCGGAAACCGGAGAGGTGCTCCCGGCGGTGAAGGGGAAGGGGGTCGTCATACCGCCCGGGGTGGACGACCGGTTCCGGCGGCTTCCCCCGCGGGAGGTCGCGCGCGCCTTCGTCGGGTTGCCGGCCGATGCCGACGTCCTCCTCCTTGCGGCGCGGGGGGACGAGGGAAAGAACACCCGCGCGGCGCTGGACGCGTTCCGGCGCGTCCGGGAGGGGTGGCAGGGGCGTCTCCTCCTCGTCGTCGCGGGCCAGGAGGGGCCGGAGGGAAACGGGGATGGGGTCAGCTGGCTTCCCTCCGTACCCCACGAAGGGATGCCGATGCTGTACGCCGCGGCGGACGCGGTGATCTGCCCGTCCCGCTACGAATCGTTCGGCCTGGTGCCCCTGGAGGCGCTCGCCGCGGGCGTCCCCGTGGCAGCGCCGCTGGGGACTTACTGGGGGGAGGCGATCCGGTCCGGAGGGGGCGGCGTGGCGTACGATCCGGACGAAGCCGGCGGCCTGGGCGGTGCCATCCGGTCGTTGCTCGGCGACCCGGCGCTGCGGGCCCGCATGTCCCGGGAAGGGGTCCGCGCGACCGCGCCGTTCACGTGGGAGAGGTGCACGGCGTCGTGGGTGAAGCTGCTCTCGTCCGTCGCCACGCCTCGTAATCCGCGATGACCTCCTCGAGCTCGCGGCGCGCTTCGTCGTCGGTGTACTGCACCGGCGGGTGCTTCATGAAGTATGCCGAGGGGGCGAGGAGCGGCCCGGAAAGCCCCATGTCGCGCCCCAGGCGGCAGAACCGGATCGCGTCGATGCCGACCCCGGCGCTGTTCGGGGAGTCGGTGACGGAGAGCCGCAGCTCCACCTCGATGGGCAGCCCCCCGAACCCTTCTCCCTCGACCCGGAGGAAGCACAGCTTGTTGTCCTTCTGCCAGGGGACGTAGTCGGAAGGGCCGATGTGGACGTCGTCGGTCCCGATGGTGTGGGAGAGCGCGCTCGTCACCGCCTCGGTCTTGGAGATCCGCTTCGACTCCAGGCGGCTCCGGTTCAGCATGTTCAGGAAGTCCGTGTTCCCGCCGGTGTTCAGCTGGTACGTCCGGAGGACGCGGATGCCGCGGTCCGAGAA
>DASWBR010000335.1:0-2731 GCA_036390495.1 Candidatus Deferrimicrobiaceae bacterium
GCTCAGGCTCGCCATCCCGCAGAACATCAGGAATGCGCCCATCCACTTCGCCGTCCCGTCCTCCGGCCTCGACCCGCCCGACTGCGCCAGGGAGAGGACGATGGGGAAGAGGACCCCTCCCCGGGCGGTGTTGCTCGGGAATGCGGGGGCGATGACGGCGTCCGTGACGAAGATGCTGTACGCCAGCCCGAGCGTCGAACGGCCGAAGACCGACACCACCATGTAGCTCAGGCGGCGCCCCAGCCCCGACTTCACGACGCCGCGGGCCACGAGGAACGCGATCACCACCAGGAGGACGCTCCCGTTGGCGAAACCCCCGAACGCCTTCGCGGGCGCCACGGTCCCCGTGAGAACGGAGGCCGCCAATGCGATCGTCGCGGCGGTGAGGAGGGGGAAGGCGGTCAGGATCACGGAGAGGATCGCGGACCCGAAGATGGCGAAGAGGTGCCACGCCTTCGGCGTCAGCCCTTCGGGGACGGGGGCGAACCAGAGCCCGAGCGCGACGGCGAGCGTAACACCACGGGCCAGGAGCTTGCTGGAACGATTGCCGGGCGCGCTCATGGGGGGGTCCTCCCGTCCTGCCGGAACCGGCCCTTGAGGCCCGTAATCCTCCCCTGGATGGATCCGTCCTCCTCGTCGACTACGTACTGCCATTCGAATTCATACTCCCCGGTCACGCCTGCGTATCGCCCCGTCCCCCCCAGCAGGGTCCCGGTGAAGCGGCTCCCGGTGCCCAGGGTTCCGCCGCGGAATTCGCCGAATACCTGGTCGCCCCGGCTGTCGGTCCAGACGCTCCATGCGGTGCCGCCCTTCAGGCTGTCGGTGTAGCCGATGACCTCGTTCCGGAACCCCTGTCCCAGCCGCTGCTCACCGATGAGCAGCAGCGAACCCGTGAGGTGGACGATGGAGACCTTGCGGCCCGGCCCCAGCTGTAGGGTCTGACGGTGCCCCGTTGCGGTCCCGGTCCCCTCGAAGGTGCGCCACTCGCCCGAAGGCATCCCGCTCTCCGGACCTTTCGCAGGTCCCCCGCAGGCCAGTGCGGCGAGGGCCAGCATGGCGACCGGGATGCTCCGGCGGACCCTCCCCGCCATCATCCGAGCCCCGGGACGGAGAAGTGGCGGATCGCCCGGAGGGCCCGGGCCAGTTCCGCGCGGAAATCCGGGTGGGCGATCGAGATCAGGGCTTCCCCCCGCTCGCGCAGCGTCTTCCCGTGAAGGTTGACCGCGCCGTACTCCGTGATCACCCAGTGCACGTGACCGCGGGTGGTGACCACCCCCGCGCCGGGGTTCAGCTCGGGAACGATCCGGGAAATCTTTCCGCCGGACGCGGTGGAACGGAGGGCCAGGATCGGCTTCCCGCCGCGGGAGAGCGCCGCGCCCCGGATGAAATCCATCTGCCCGCCGATCCCCGAATAGATGCGGTGGCCGATCGAGTCGGCGCAGATCTGACCCGTCAGGTCGACCTGCAGGCACGAGTTGATCGCCACGACCTTGTCGTTCCGCAGGATCAGCGAGGTGTTGTTGGTCCGGTCGCACGGGTGGAACTCGACCAGGGGGTTGTCGTGGACGAAGCGGAACAGCTTTCTGGTCCCGCTTACGAAGCTGGTGACGATCCGGTTCGGGTGGACGCTCTTGAGCCGGTTCGTGATCGCTCCGGCCTCGAACAGCTCCACCACCCGGTCGGAGAACATCTCGGTGTGGATCCCCAGGTCCCTTTTGTCCCGCAGACGGAGCAGCGCCGCGTCGGGTATCGCCCCGATTCCCATCTGCAGGGTGGCGCCGTCCTCGACCAGCCCCGCGACGATCTCTCCGATGCGCGCCTCCACCTCGGTTTCCGGCTCGGGTTCCTGCTCGATGAGGGGCCGGTCCGTGTGGAGGAAGGCGCCGATTCTCCCGAACGGCACAACCGTGTTCCCGTGCGTTCTCGGCATCTGTTCGTTGATCTCCGCGATGATGGTGCCGGCCGTATCGGCCGCCGCCTTCGCGGAGTCCACGGAGGTCCCCAGCGTGCAGAATCCGTGCATGTCGGGCGGGGAGACCTGGATCAGCGCGGCGTCCAGGCGGACGGTCCCGGAGTGGAACAGCCCCGGGATGTCCGAAAGGAAGATGGGCATGAAATCCGCGCGTCCCTCCTCGATCGGCTTCCGGAGGGCGGGGCCGGTGAAGAGGGATACGGAGAAGAACCTTCCCTCGCAACCCGGCCGGATGAACGGCGTGTCCCCGGCGGTGTGCATGTGGTAGAGCTTCACCCCTTCCAGGTCCTTCCTCCGGACCATCGCGTCGAGCAGCGGGGTTGGGGTGGCGGCGGCTCCGTGCACGAAGACGTTCGTCCCGCTGCGGAGCAGCCGGACGGCCTCCTCCGCGGAAACGGCTTTCCGGGCCCAGTCCCTGTTCATCGCTGGAAGCCCCCTTTCACTGCAGGTCGCCGGAGCTGGAGTGGCAGCACGAGAAAAGCAGAGGCGCGCGGTGGCACGGTATACGTAGTCCCCGCGACGAAAGGGGCCTTCTCCCACGGGCAGATGTCGTCCGGCGAGGGGAGGGAGGTGTCGATCCATCGCCGCCACGGTTCTCGCACCCCGTCGGGGAGCGGTGGCAACTCGAACGTCAACGGCTCCCAGTAGGCATTGAGCATCCCGTGGAGGAGAAAGCGCGAACGGAGGCTGCGCAAGGTGAAAGCCAGGGAATGGGAATGGTCGCCCCAGTCCGGGTGGTGGAGCGCTACGCCGTGCCAC
>DASWBR010000336.1:0-3198 GCA_036390495.1 Candidatus Deferrimicrobiaceae bacterium
TAGAGGAAGCCGTTTTCCCGGAACCTCGCGTGGATCGCCTCGGCGACCTCCGGGTCGAACAGGCGGGGGATCTCGTCGGGTCCCGCCTCGATTCGCGCCACCGCGCCGTGCACGCGGACGCGGAACTGGCGGAACGAGAAACCCCGGAGCACCTCCTCGCACGCCTCCACGCGACTCAGCGATTCCGCGTCGATCGTCGTCCCGTAGGGGAAGCGCGACGAGAGACACGCGAAAGACCCCCGCTCCGCCGTGGGGAGGGAAAACCGGCGGCTGAGGCGCCGGATGGCACCCTTGGTCAGCCCGCAATCCTGAAGGGGGCTGCGCACGCGGTGCTCCCGCGCGGCGCGCCGGCCGGGGCGGAAGTCGGCTGTGTCGTCCGCGTTGGTGCCGTCGCACACCGCCTCGTACCCCTCCTCCCGCGCGATCCCCGAGAGGATCCCGAACAGTTCCTTCTTGCAGTGGTAGCACCGGTCGGGGGGATTCCGGGAGAAGCCCGGGATCTCGAGTTCGTTCGATTCGACCAGGCGGTGGGGCACTCCCCACTCCCGCGCGATCCGCAGCGCCTCCTCCCGCTCCGAGGCCGGGTAGGTCGGCGAGGTGGCCGTGACCGCCAGGACCCTCCCCCAGAGGGCCTCCCGGGCCGCGTGGAGCAGGAAGGTGCTGTCGACCCCGCCGCTGAACGCGATCACCGCGGACCCCATCTCCCGCAATGTTTCGAGGAGGGCTTCGTACCGCCGCAGGTCGTCCGGCGTCGCCGCGCCGGCGCCGCGGTCAGCAGAGGAGTCCATGCTCCACCTCCTGGAAATCCCGGTTCTCCGGCACGGACATCGTCCGCTCGCCGCCCGGCGAGATCTCCCGCACGACGTAAGGGCCCGGCACGCCTGCCTTGCTGTACCGGGTGAGGAGCCGGGACAGGAGGTCGAGGCGATCCGCGTCGTTCCCGCCGAACAGGGCGACCGACGGCCCCGGGTGGCTGTCCGAGACGTAGACCGTCGACTTCCCCCGGCAGAGAGCCTCCAGTCGGCGGTTCTCCGCCTCGCTCTTGGCGACGATCGCCCGGATCCCCCGGACCCGGAAGTGGCGGCCCGCCTTCAGGAGGTGGACGTCGTGCATGCGGAAGCCGGGCTCGTTCTCGATCAGGTCGCGCACCTTCCCGGAGAATACCCGATCGGTGAGGAGGCACCCTCCCGCGGGGCAAGGGTAGTCGCCGATCCCGAACGACGACGCGAGGCGGATCTGCTCCTTCCGGGAGCGTCCGGTGATGGCAAGGAGCCTCTCCCGGTCCACCCATCCCTCCCGCTCCGGCAGCGTGGTGGGCAGGTGCCGCGCGGAGAGGGGTCGCAGGACCAGTCCCGTGCACCCGCTGTGCCGCTCGATGCTGCGCAGGGCGTCGTCCCGCTGCGACATGGGGCGCTGTCCCACCACCTCTCCGATGACCAGGAAGGATGCGCCGATCTCCTCCATGTAGGCACGGGCTTTCCGTAACGTGAAGATCCTGCAGTCGATGCACGGGTTCATGGCCGAGCCCCTGCCGTGCCTCGGATGCTTGACGAGTTCGAGGTACTCTTCCCCCTTGGAGACCGTCCGGATGGGAATTCCCATCCGCTCCGCCACGACGTGGGCCTGCGAGCGGCACCCGCCGTTTCCGGAACAGGTGCAGAACGGGGAGGTGAAGTGGATGGCGTGAAGCTCGATCCCCTGTTCCTGGAGAATCCGCGCCGCGAGGGTGCTGTCGAGCCCCCCGGAGAGGAGGATCACCGCTCTCCGGGCGACAGGGAGGGGAGCGGGATTCATGCGATGCACCGGCTCTCTGAACGGTATTCCGCAGGAGAGAGCGGTTCCGCGATCCTCGGGCGTTCCCCGCACGCCGGGCACCCCGGGTCCCGGCGCACCGCGACGCCGGTCACCTCGTTGGTCAGCGTGTCGAACGTCAGGAGCCTGCCGGGAGGGGAGACGGCGATACCGGCGAGGAGCTTGATTGCCTCCATGGCCTGCCACGCCCCGACGACTCCCGCCGCCGCCCCGACGATCCCCGACTCCGAGCAGGACGGCGAATCCTTCCGGGGGGGAATCTCCGGGATCAGGCACCGAAGGCAGGGGCCCCCGCCGGGCACGATGGTGAGCAGCTGTCCCCCGAACCGGAGGACGCCGGCGTGGACGAGGGGCCGGCCGGCGATCACCGCCGCGTCGCTGCAGAGGTACTTCGTCGGGAAGTTGTCGCTTCCGTCCACGACGACGTCGTATTTGCGGAAAAGGCCGACGGCGTTTCCGGGGGTGAGGATCTCGCTGTACGCCTCCACATCGATATCCGGGCGGAACGCCCGAAGGGCGTCCGCGGCCGACTCCGTCTTCCGCCGGCCGACGTCGCCGGCGGTGTGGATCACCTGCCGGTTGAGGTTGGTGACGTCCACCCGGTCGCCGTCGATCACGCCGATCCGGCCTATCCCCGCGGCGGCGAGGTAGAGCAGGGCGGGCGAGCCCAGGCCCCCGGCCCCGACGACCAGTGCCGCCGCCCGGAAGAGCCGCTCCTGACCCCTCTCCCCGAGCTCCTCCACGAGGAGGTTCCGGCTGTACCGGAGCGTGTTTTCCCCTGACCAAATCATCGAAATATTATAACGTATAAAAACAGGCGCTCAGGACGCCGTTGCTGCCCCGGCGGCGGGGGACGCTCTTCCGTCCTTCGCCCGGAGGAAAAACCGGAGAGCGTCCCCCGAAGCCGGGCGACGCGCGGAAAGACATTTCGTAACGGAGGGGCCGTTGCCGATCGATGTAGGACCGATCCGGACCACCGAGTTTCCCGTCACCGGAAGCCACCTCTACTTCAACCACGCCGGCGTCTCGCCGATCCCCGCGCGGGCCGCGGCGGCGGGGATCCGCATGCTGGAGGCGAGCCGGGACGTCGGAGGGTTCCACCTCCGGAAGTGGGAGGAGCTGGCGGATGAGACCCGGGAGCGCTTCGCCCGCCTCATCGGCGCCTCCCCGGAGGAGGTCGCTTTCGTGAAGAACACCTCCGAGGGGATCTCGTTCGTGGCGGCGGGCTTCCCGTGGAGGGACGGAGACAACCTGGTCACCTCGAACGCGGAATACCCCTCCAACGTATACCCCTGGATGCGGCTCCAGAGCCGGAACGTGGAGGTCCGGATGGTGCCGGCGCGGGAAGGGAGAGTGAAGAAGGAGGACCTGTTCGCCGCCTGCGAC
>DASWBR010000337.1:0-11402 GCA_036390495.1 Candidatus Deferrimicrobiaceae bacterium
GGGGTCTATTTCTCCGGAATCCTGTTCGGCAACCTGTATTTCCGGGACAGGAAGGTTTTGCCGATCGGGGACATCATGGTGTACTACGTGCAGAAAGGCACCGTCGGGAGCTTCGGCAATATCGAGAGGGGCGACATCCTCGACGGGGTCGACGGGCAGGGTGTCCGGTCTCTGGAGGATCTGTACCGGAGGCTGGACCGGTCAAAAGGACGCGACAGAATTCCGCTGCGGCTGAAACGCTTCGCGGACCTGCCCGTGGACTGGGTCTTCGAATACATCGAGCAGGCGGTCAAGGTGGAAGACCTGCGCTGGATATCGCAGGAAACGCAATACTGAATCCCCGACACAGCGCTTTCCGCGCCACCGATTGGCGCACCGGGATGTGTCATCTGGAAGGGAGGGCGTCATGGGAAAATCTTCCGGATACATCCGCTGGTACGGGGAGCTCACGCTGGGAGACGCCCCCCTGGTGGGGGGGAAGAACGCCTCTCTCGGGGAGATGTACCGCGAACTGGTACCCGGGGGTGATGGCGCTCAATGCCCAGGTCATCGAGGGGGGGCGCCGGAACCGGGTCCACAGCGGGATCTGCGGACAGGCCCCGAGCGACTACCCGGAATTCGCCGCCTTCCTCGTGCGGGAAGGGATCGATTCCATCTCCCTGAACCCGATTCCGTCATGAAGATCACCCTCCGGGTCCTCGAGATGGGGAAGGAGATCGGGAAGGGGGGCTGACCCGTCCCGGAATCAGGACGGTACGGGCCGGGGGTGCGACCGGTTCAGGCTAGGCGTGACGAGCTTCACGACCTCGTCGGCGACGATCTCGATCGGCTTGTCCGTGACCTCGACGACGCGATACCCGCCATCCCGGCAGAACCGCCTCGCCGCCTCGATCTCCTCGAGGACCGCCGAGGGGCTTGCGTAGGCCGTCATCCCGGCCCTTCCCATCCGCTCCTCCCGCCTCCTCCTGTACTCCAGGAGCTGCGGGTGCCCGATGCCCAGGCCGATCACCCTGCGTCGGTCCACCCGGGAGAGTTCCGGCGGCGGGGGAATGCCCTGGACGAGCGGGACGTTCGCGACCTTCCACCCGTGCACGGCCAGGTACATGCTCAACGGGGTCTTGCCGCACCGGGAGACGCCGACGATCACGACGTCGGAAAGGGGAAGGTCTTCGGGCCGCTTCCCGTCGTCGTGGGAGACGGCGAAGTCGATGGCCTCGATCCGGTCGAAATACTCCTTGCGGAGCTTCCGGTACATTCCGGGCTGCCCGAGGGGCTTCGCGCCGGTCCGTGCCGACAACTGCTCCATCAGGGGCCCCATCAGGTCGATCGTCACGACCCCGCTCTCCCGGCCAAGACGGACGAGGGCGTCCCTCAGGACCCCGTCTACGAGCGTGTGCACCAGGATGCCGCCCCCGTCCCCGGCCTCCTTCACCGCCTCCTTCAGTTGCTCGAGGCTCACGACGTGGTTCCGGACGAGGATCGGCAGCCGGAGCGCCGGGAACTGCGCAAGCACGGTCTCCACGATCTGCAAGCCGCTGGCCCCGGAGCCGCCGGTGACGATGTAGACACGGAGCGGCGCGTCCTTTTTCCCGGTTTTCTTCGTACCCGTCTTTGCCATCGGCCTATTCCTTCAGGCGCTCCGCGACCGACCGGACCTTCCCCTCGATCGTGTGGGGCTTGTCCCGGCGGTCGTCGATCTTGATCAGGGTAGAGACCCGCGCGGCGCCTTCCGTGAACGGCTGCTCGTGCATCCTGCGCAGCACGGGGAGGATCAAGTCGAGTTCCCCTTCGACGATCGTCCCCATCGCCGTGAGTTGATGCTTCAGGCCGCTGTCCCTGAGGATCCGCTCGACCCCCGCCACGTATCGCGAAAGGCTCGTCGTCGCGGTGCCCAGCGGGGCGATGCTTACGAATACGACCGCCATCGCGTCCCTCCCGGTGTGTCGTGTGAAGTCGTTCCGGCTGCCTATTTCCCGAACAGCATGGAACTCCCCGTGTAGAACGTCCCGGCCACGGCGGCGGTCATGAGGCACGCGAGCGTGGCTGCCGCGAGCGCGCGCGGACCCACCACGGAGAGGTCCTTCGTCCGATGCGGGACGAGCGCGGCGGTGCCCCCGACGAAGATCGCAAGGGAGGCGACGTGGGCGAACCCGCAAAGGGCGTAGGAAGCGATCACGGCGGAGCGGGGGTCCCGGATGGCGCCCGCGGCCAGGAGGGCGGACAGGTCCTGGTACGCCTTCACTTCGGTCAGGATCGCCCTCTCCCCGATCAGGCGGGAAACCTGGACCGCGTCGGCTGCGGGCACGCCGATCAGGAGAGTGAACGGATAGAAGAGGTACGCGAGGATCCCCTGGAGCGACCAGTCGACGGGGATACCCGTCAGCGCGTTGATCCGGCTCCCGATTCCCGTCAGGAGAAGGTCGGACAGGGCGACGATTCCGAGGAACGCCAGCAGCAGCGCGACGATCCCCACGATCATCTTCGCCCCTTCGTTGGCCCCCTTGATGATGGCCTCGATGAGGGACGATTCCTTCCCGTAGTGCGGGTTCACCCTGGCTCCGAGGGTCTTCGGCGCTTCCGTCTCGGGGAGGATCAGCTTCGAGAGGACGATGGCCGAGACGGCGGAGAGGAAGGAAGCCGAAACGAGGTGTCCCGCGATCGCCGGGAACTGTTTCTGGAGCAGGAAGACGTACAGGGCGAGGACGTTGGAAGCCGTCGTGGCCATCCCCGCCGCGAGGATCGTGCAGAATTCCGACCGTGTCATCGTCCCGAGGTGCGGCAGGACCGTCATGTTCGCTTCCACCCCGACGAAGATGTTGGACGACACGCTCAACGACTCCGCGCCGCTGATCCGCATCGTCCGGGTGAAGAGGGTCGCGAAGAACCGGATGAGCCGGGGCATGATCCCCGCGAAGTAGAGTGCCGACATCAGGCTCGAGAAGAAGATGATCGTCGGGAGGGCCTGGAACGCAAGGATGAATCCCAGCGACTCCTCCCCCGAGTCGCCGCGGGCGCCCGGCGGAATCGCGAGGCGTCCGAAGACGAAGCGGGTGCCGGCCGTCGCACTGTCGAGGATCCTCACCACGGCGTCGTTGACGAACAGGAAGGCCTTCGTCCCGGCGGGCACCACGAAGATGAAGAGGGCGAAGAGGAGCTGAAGGGCGGTCCCCCAGACGACGACCCGCCAGTTGATCACCCGCCGGTCCGACGAGAGGAGCCAGGCGACGCCCAGGAGGACGAAGATCCCCGCGAAGCTGATCAGGTTGTGCATTCCTCACCGCCCGCCTTCGCCGGCACCGCCCCGTGCGCGCTGCACGAGGTTGTCGCTCATTCGACGCATCGCGATTTCCGCAAGCCCTGGGTCCGCCTCGAACCCGAGGAATTTCCTCCCGAGCCGGATCGAGGCGACTCCGGTGGTGCCGGAGCCGAGGAACGGATCCAGCACCAGGTTCCCCTCGTTCGTGCTCGCCCGCAGGCACCGCGATACGAGGGCCACCGGTTTCTGGGTCGGGTGCTTTCCGTGGAACTTCTCCTCTTTCCCGGGCGGAGAGATGTCGCGCCAGACGTTCTTCATCTGCTTCCCCTGGTTCTCCTGCTTCATCGCATCATAATGGTACGTGTACCGGTCTTTCCCCTTCCGCGCCTTCGTCGCCCAAAGGACGATTTCGGTGGCGTGCGTAAAGCAGCGGCACCCCAGGTTCGGGGGAGGCGCGGGCTTTTCCCAGACGATGTCGTTCAGGATCCGGTAACCGATCTGCCGCATCGCCATTCCCACGCTGAGATAGACGTGGAAGGTGCCGGATACCCAGATGGTCCCTGCGGGCTTCAGAACCCGGTAGCATTCGGAGAGCCATGCCCGATTGAATGCGTGGTCTGCGTCAACACCCCGGCTTCGATCCCACTCGCCCTTGTTCACGTTGACCATCCGTCCCGAAACGCACGTGACGCCGTCGTTGGAGAGGAAGTAGGGGGGGTCGGCCCAGATGCAATCGACGGCGTCGCCGGGAACGTTCTTCAGGAGGGAAAGCGCTTCCCCGAGAAATACCCTGGCATCCCCCGAGGGAGACTCCCAGTACGGAACCGGCATGTCGGGCAACAACAGCATGTCGATAGGATTATGCACGATCTGCCATGACCGCGGGTGTCAGGACGGCCCGCCGGCCACGAGGAAAGACGGGTCGGAGATCGACTCCCCCTTGCAGACCGGGCACCTGCCCGGCGCCGTGAGGCGTTCCCGTTTCCGGAACACGAACCCGCACCCCCGGCACTCGGCGGGGAGCTGCACCAGCCGGCGTCCCTCGGAGTGCAGGCTTTTCCGGAGATGTTCCAGGTGATCGGCGACCTCTTTCTCCGGCCGCCGGACGGCGGAAGAGATTTCCAGGGCCGTGCGGGGGCCTTCCATGAGGAGGGAGCGGATCCGACGGCGGATCGTCCCGGATTCCTCGGGGGGAGTCGCCGGTATTTTCGGAGACGTCACGGTTCCTTCACCAGTACGGCCGCCCGGCTCCACCGGACGGGAGGCCGGTGGTCCACCCGAAGGCGGTATCGTCCGGCCATCCGCAATGTATCGGCGAACTCGCGATCCGACACCTCGATGCGTGGCTCCGCGAGCAGGAGCTTTCCACCGGGCTTCATCGTGGCGCTTGCCTCCGAGAAGAACCGCTCGGCGCTGGGCAGCTCGTGGACCACGGCGAAAGCAAGCACGAAATCCACCTTCCCGGAGAGGTCGCTCACGCCCATCCCGTCCGGCGGGGCGAGCCTCGCGTCGATCCGCCGGTCAAGACCCTCCTCCCCGGATCGGCGCCGCAAACCCTCCAGCATCCGGGGTTGCACGTCCACCGCCACGACACGCCCGGAGGGGCCGACGAGGCGGGCCAGTTCCACCGTGAAAAATCCCATTCCGGGGCCCGGCTCCAGCACGGTCATTCCTTCGGAGACGAAGGGCCGCAGGAGCTCCGCCGGGTCGTGGACCAGCCGCCTCACGGGGTGAGCCAGAAAATAGCCAAGCCACCAGGGGCAAACCATCCTGGACATCGACGTCCCTCCGGCGATCCGTCCACCCATCATAATCCCGTTGGTCCGAAGAGCAACCGGCGCTCCGGATCAGGGGGTCGGCAGGGGCGCGAACCGGGGGGGCCCCGCCGGACATCGAAGCGTCAGATGGAAGGAAGGGAGACCAGGCGATAATGCTCATCGCTTCCGCGGTTTACAGACTTGCCCTGTCCCTGTGGGTGGGCGGGATCGCGCTGTTCACCTTCGTGGCGACCCCGGTGATCTTCCGCACGCAGGGGCGGGACGCCGCGGGGAGGATCGTGGGCGCGATATTCCCGTTGTATTTCCGGTACGGCCTCGCGCTCGCCGGGGCGGCCCTGCTGGCCCGCATATTCTCCGGCGAGGCGTTCCACGGGGGGCGCCAATGGGCCGGGACGGCTCTGATCGTCACCGCGCTCCTTCTGACGGGATACCAGGCGTACGGGTTGACCCCCGCGATGGAGCGGGTCAAACGATCCGTGCCCTCCTTCGAAACCACTGCGCCGGACGATCCGGCCCGGCGGGAATTTTCCCGGCTGCACGGGATCTCGATGGTCGTGAACCTCGTGGTCCTCCTGGAGGGGGCGGCGCTGATCGTGGCAGGCGAGGCGTTCCGGCGGTAGCTATCCGGAATCCGGCCTCCGGGCGGCGATGGAGGCCCGGAGGGCGGCGCGGTGCTCCGAGAGCCTCTTGAGGAGGCGCAGGGGGATGTGACGCAGGAAGAGGACCGCCGCCTTGTACCGGATGCTCGGAACGCTCACCACCCGCCCCCGGCGGACGTCGGCCATGCAGTCGGCGACGAGCCGGTCGGCGGTAAGCCAGGCCCAGCCGGGCAGGTGAGAGGTGTCGATTCCCGCCCGCAGGTGGAACTCGGTGCGGACATATCCGGGACACAGCGCCGTCGCCGTGACGCCCGTCCCGGCCAGCTCCCCGGCCAGCGAGGCGGTGAATGTCGTGGCCCACGACTTGGCGGCCGCGTAGGTGCCGTTGGGCAGGAACCCGGCAACCGAGGACACCGTGACGATGTTCCCCCGACCCCGGGCGATCATGCCCGGCGCGGCGGCGCGGCTGAGGACGAGCACGGCGCGGATCAGGACGTCGAGCATCCGCTCCTCTTCCGAAACATCCGTCGCGAGGAACGGCCTGCCCGTGCCGTACCCCGCGTTGCTGACCAGGAAATCGACGGGACGGGTTTCGTCGCGCAGCCGGCAGGCCACCCGCTCCAGCTGCTCCCGGTCGGAGAGTTCCGCGGGGAGAACTTCGACGTCCACGCCGTACCGTTTTCGCAGCTCCGCCGCTACCTCCGAAAGACGAGGGATGTCCCGCGAGACGAGGACGAGCCCGTACCCGTCGGCGGCAAGCCTCCGGGCGAACGCGTTGCCGATCCCCGCGGTGGCGCCGGTCACGAGCGCGGTGTTCAAGGTTCCCCCCCCCCACATGATCCTAATAAAAAGCCCGCCGGCAGTGGGAAGTTTCGGCAGCGGGTGCCGGAACCGCGACTCCGGTTGACAAGCGGTGACCGCAGGATTTAGATGGAAGGCAGACATCCGGGTGCCTCCCTTCGCTCGACAACCGACGGCAAGGAGGTTGATGACCGTGCGAAGAGTCGTCTACGACCCCCTGCGGTGTACCGCCTGCAAGACGTGCGAAATCCAGTGTTCCGTGAGCCACTCGCGGTCCGGGGAGCTCCTCGCCGCCCTGTTCGAGTCCCCCCCGCCCCTCCCGCGCCTTTCCGTTGCCTGGACTCCGGGTGTGAACGTCCCCGTGAAGTGCGCCCACTGCGAGACGGCGCCGTGCCTGCTGGGATGTCCGGTGGGGGCCATCCGGCGGGACCGGCCGACCGACGCCGTGCTCGTCGACGATCAGCGGTGCATCGGATGTTTCTCCTGCGTCCTGGTGTGCCCCTACGGGGCGATCCGGCTTTCCTACGACCGCAAGCGCATCCACAAGTGCGACGGCTGCGTCGATCGGATCGCGGGGGGGCGGGAACCCGCCTGCTCCGTCTCCTGCCCGACGGGGGCCCTGGCCTTCCGGGAAGTGGAGGACGTGGCGCGGGAGAAGACCGCGGCGACCGCGGTGCGGGAGGCCGCGGCGCTCCGGCGGGGGAAAGACCTCGAGGGAGCGGTCCCTTCCCCCATGGAAACGATCCTGAAAATGAGAGAGGAGATGGCCCGTGGATAAGACGATGGAGCAGCTCCCTTACAGGAACCCCGGCGACGCGGAACTCGCCAGCAAGGCCGAACGCGACCGGATCGACCTCGTCTCGGACCGCCTTCGGAAAATGATGCCCGAGTGCGCCTTCGGGGAGCTCGGGACCTGCTGCGTGATGTGCTACATGGGGCCGTGCCGGATCGACCCGTTCGGCCAGGGTCCGCAGCTGGGGGTCTGCGGTGCGACCCAGGACGTCATCGTCGCGCGGAATTTCCTCCGTGCGGCGACCGGCGGCGCGTCCTCCCACGCCGGACACGCGAGGGAGCTGGCGATCCTCCTGCTGGAGATCGCGGAAGGGAAGGCGCCGGGGTACAAGGTCCGGGAGGAGGGTAAGCTCCTCGCACTCGCGGGGAAGCTGGGGGTTCCGGTAGACGGCCGCCCCGTGAACGCCGTGGCGGCCGACGTGGCGAGGAAGGCGCTGGAGGATTTCGGCCGGCAGGACGGCCAGCCGATGAACTGGATCCGCGCCCGGGCCTCGAAAACGGAGTACGAGAAGTGGGACCGGCTGGGGCTGATCGTCTCGAACCCCCACAACGAGATCGAGACGGCGATGCACCGGACGTCGATGGGGAACGACGCGGATCCGCTCAACCTGTGGGTCGCCACCCTCCGCATGGGGATGGTGGACAACTTCGCGGGCCTCATGCTGGCAACCGACCTTTCCGACGTCATATTCGGGATCCCCTCCCCCAAGGTCGTCTCCGCGAACTATTCCGTCGTCAAGGAGGGGCAGGTCAACATCGCCTGCCACGGCCACAACCCGATCCTGGCCTCCAAGGTGGCGGAGTGGGCCGATCGGCTCGAGAAGGAGGCGAAGGAGGCCGGGGCCGAGCGGATCAACGTGGTGGGGATCTGCTGCATCGGGAACGAGCTGGTGATGCGGTACGGCGTCCCGTACGCCGGGCACGAGGCGCAGACGGAGCTCTTCCTGGCCACCGGCGCCATCGACGCGATGGTGGTCGACATGCAGTGCATCTGGCCTTCCCTCCCCGCGATCGCGAAGTGCTACAAGACCCGGTTCATCACCACCGTCCCGTTCGTGAAGCACCCGGAGGCGATCCACGTGGATTTCCACGCGGACCGGGCGGACGAAAAGGCGCAGGAGATCGTGCGGCACGCGGTTGCCGCGTACAGGGACCGGAAATCCTCCGGCATCCGGGTGCAGATCCCGGAGGCGTCGGCAAACCTCCTGACCGGTATCTCGGTCGAGTCGCTGGTCGCCGTCCTGACCGCCGTGAACCGGGAGGATCCCCTGAAGCCGGTCATCGACGCGGTGGCCTCCGGGGACATCGCGGGTGCGGTGGGGGTCGTCGGCTGTCCGAACCCGAAGCTGCGGGACAGCGCGATGACGGAAAAGATGGTCGCCGAGCTGCTCCGGAACAACGTGCTCATCGTGACCACGGGGTGCGTGAACCACATCCTCGCCCAGGCCGGCTTCCTGACCGGCGAGGCCACGGAGAAGTACGCCGGCCCGCGCCTCAAAAAAGTCCTCACCGCCATCGGGCAGGCGGCGGGTCTGGGCGGCCCCCTGCCGCCGGTCCTCCACATGGGATCATGCGTGGACAATTCCCGGATCTACGACCTGCTGGCCGCCCTGGCCGGGAAACTGGGAGTGGAGATCAGCCAGCTCCCTGTTGCCGGGTCCGCGCCGGAGTTCATTACCGAGAAGGCGATCTCCATCGGGAGCTTCTTCCTGTCGGCAGGAATCCTCGTCCACGTGGCGCCGGCACCGAGGGTCTTCGGGAGCCCCTTCGCCGTCTCGCTCCTGACGGAGAAGCTTCCCGGGATCAACGGGGGGAAAGCCCTGGTGGCCGCCACGCCGGAAGGCGCCGCGGCCGGCATCCTCGCCCACATCCGCGAGAAACGCCAGGCGCTGGGTATCCCGCAGGCCTGACGGGGAAAAGGGGAGAAGCCGGGTGGAACGGGTGCTGATCGTCGGGAACGGGTACGCCGGTTCCCGCGCGGCCGAACTGCTTGCCGGTCTCGGGCGTTTCGACGTGATCCGCGCGTCCGACGAAGAGCACCCCGCCTACTGCCGTCACCTCCTCCCGGAGGTTGCGGCCGGAGAGCGGAGCCCGGAGGATCTCCACCTCCCGCCCGGGGACGGCGGCGGGCCGTCCGTCCCCCACCCGTGCAGGGCGGCGGTGGAGCGCCTCGATCCGGGTGCGGGAAAGGCGGTCCTCGCGGGGGGTGAGGAGATCCCCTTCGACAAGGCGCTGATCGCCACGGGGGCCCGCGTCTTCGTCCCCGGAAGGCTCCGCGACCTGTTCGGGCAGCTCGGGAACGTGCGCTCCATGCGGAAGATGGGGGACGCCCTGGCGCTGCGGCGCACGTTGGGGAAGAAGGGGGCCCGCGTGGTGATCGTCGGCGCGGGCCGGATCGGCGTGCTCCTGTCGGAGGCGCTGAAGCGCGCCGGAGCCCGGATCGCCTTGGTGGACATCGCACCGGAGATCCTGCCCACGATGCTCCAGGCCGACGTGGCCGCGAGACTTCGCCCCCACCTCGAGTCCGGCGGCGACCTCTCCGTCCTCGCCGGGCGAACCGTCGACCGGGTTGCGACGAGCGGGGGGAACGCCGAGGCCGTGCATCTTTCTGACGGGACCGTCCTTCCCTGCGACTTCGCCGTGCTCGCGACCGGCGTCGTGCCGAACACCGGATTCCTCGAAGGGGATTGGGGCGACCTTGCGGGCGGCATCCCCGTGGACGCCCGGATGGAAACCCGGCACCCCGGCGTCTACGCCGCGGGGGACGTGATCTTCTTCGAGACGCTGTCCGGGAAAAAGGAGCCCGGTCAGCTGATCCTGAACGCCCGACTCCAGGCGGAGGTCGCAGCCCGCAACATCGCGGGGGACTGCGCCTCCTGTCCCCCGATCTTCACGGGGAACGTGGTGAAGATCGGGACGGTCCTCGGCGCGGTGGCAGGCGAGGTCGAGGGGGCCGGGCACGAGGAGTTCCGCCTCGGGGACAGCTACCTGCGTGTGACGATGGACGGGGCGGGCATGACGGGGTTCCAGTTCGTCGGCCGGCCGGGCGATCTCCGCGGCCTCGTTCCCGGCGTTCTCAAGCGCGTCGACGCCGCGTGGTTGCGCCAGACCCTGGGGGTCCCCACCGGCCTCGGCATGGTCCCGCCGCTCCTCGCCGGGGGGCGGGTGTGGGCCTGAGGATCGCCGTAGGGGGGAAGGGCGGGGCCGGGAAAACCACCGTCAGCGCACTTCTCGCAGGGGTCCTGTCGCGCGCCGGTCACAGGATTCTCCTCGTGGACCTCGACTCCGACCCGAACCTGGCGTCCGCCCTCGGCTTTCCGGCCGGGTCCACACCACCGATCGTCCACCGCAAGGAGCTGATCGCCGAGCGGACCGGTTCTGCCGGGAACCCGGGGGAGATGTTCCTCCTCAACCCCAACGTGTCCGACATCGCGGAACGGTACGCCCTCCGGAGGACGGAGCAGGTTTACCTCCTGCCCGTCGGCACGATCGAAGCGGCGGGGGAGGGGTGTTTCTGCCCGCAGACCGCGTTCGTCAAGGCGCTCGTCCGCCGCCTGATCCTCGGGAAGGAGGAGGACCTGATCCTGGACCTCGAGGCGGGGCTCGAATCGTTCGGACGCGCGGTCGTCGAGGGGCTGGACCTCCTGTGGATCGTGGTGGAGCCGGGGATGCGATCGGTGGAGACGGCGCGGCGAATCCTGGGCATGTCCTCCTCCCTCGGGGTGCGGAACGTCCGGGTGGTCGCCAACAAGGTCTACCCGGAAAGCCGGGAAACGCTGGAGCGCGCGCTGCGCGAAGCCGGGCTCACCATGGACCTCGTCCTCCCGTTCCGCGAAGAACTGGCGCGGAGGGACCTGGAAGGAGCCGGTGTGTTCGACTTCGCTGACCCGGAGTTCGAGGAAAAGGCGCTGCGGACGATCCGATCCCTCTGACGCGAACGCTCACCCCGCTCCCTGCATCCAATGATGGAGGATTCCTCGGCCAGGGAGGGCTCAGGGCATGTCTCTCGCCGAAAACGCGCTGATGAAAGACGAGGAAAAGGATACGGGGCGCATCGAGTCGTTCAGCGACGGCGTGTTCGCCATCGCGATCACCCTCCTTGCGCTCGAGTTGAAGATCCCGCATTCCGTGGAGGGGGGAGCGGAAGGTCTGATCCACGCGCTGGTCAAACAGTGG
>DASWBR010000338.1:0-10389 GCA_036390495.1 Candidatus Deferrimicrobiaceae bacterium
CGGTGGAGAAGGTGCAGGGTGCGGACAAGCTGCTCAAGATGACCGTCGACACGGGGGACCCGGAGCCCAGGACGATCGTGGCCGGGATCGCCCAGGCGTACCCGGACCCGCAGTCGCTCGCGGGGAAGCGGATCGTGGTCGTGACGAACCTCGCGCCGCGGGTCCTCCGGGGGATCGCTTCCCGGGGGATGCTGCTCGCTGCCGGGGAGCCGCCGAACCTCTCGGTGGTCACCGTCGGTGATACAATTCCACCCGGCACCCGGGTCCGGTGAGGCCGCCGATGGAGGCGAAGCCCGTTTCCGCGTCCCGCGTGGTCATGGCGCAGGAGATGTCGTTCCAGGACGCCAACCCCGCGGGGAACGTCCACGGGGGGAACATCATGAAGCTGGCCGACTCGGCGGCCGGCGTGGTGTCGATACGCCACTCCGGCCGGAACTGCGTCACCGCCACCGTCGACCGGTTCGAGTTCTTCGCCCCCGTCTACGTGGGAAACCTCGTGACCCTGTACGCCTCCCTGAACTACGTGGGGCGCACCTCCATGGAAGTGGGGGTACGCGTCGAGGCGGAGGATCTTCGCACCGGGAAGAGGACCCACACGAACACTTCCTACTTCGTCATGGTGGCCCTCGACGACGACGGGAAGCCGGTCGAGGTGCCCGGCCTGATCCTGGAGACGGAGGAAGACCGCCGCCGGAACGCCGAAGGGAGGCGGCGCGCGATCGCCCGGAAGCAGAGGATGAATCCCTGAGCACGAATCGTTCCTGATATTATCCCCGATTTCCCGGGTCGTCCGCCGCCCCGGGAATCCCCTGTACGTCCCGGCTCCGACCGGGTCCCGTCCCATATTTAAGACGATGTTTCTTAATTGTGGCGATTGCCGGCCGATGGCTCCCCGGGATGCATCCCGGGCGACGACAACGGGATTCGGCGAATCCCCCCTGGATAATTCTTCGATATTCAAAAGGTAATTTCCGGTATCCAGGGGGCTTTCCCTCTGCGGGCGGCCAGGGAACGGTTATTGCTTCCGCCGCATGGAGGATTGTTTCGCTCTCCCGGCTACATCAACCGCTCGAGGAGGAGAACCATGGGAAGGAAGATGAGACCTTGTTTTATCGTCCTGCTTTCGCTTTCGCTCGCCGCGGCGTGGGCGGGGATGGCCGTCGGGGCGCCGGGGATCCCGGTCACCAGCGACCTGGTCCTGAAGAAATGCACCGACTGCCACAAGAACAACGGGGGGCTCGTCTCCCGGATCTCCTACATCCGGCAGGTTCCCGAGGCGTGGGAGGAGACGCTGTGGCGCCACAAGCGGATCCACGGGCTTTCCATTACCAAAGGGGAGAAGGAGGCGCTGCTCCTCTATTTCTCGGACAAGCAGGGGCTTGCCCCTGCGGAGGTGGCGCCGTACGCCTACACCCTCGAAAAGCGGGACACGAAGGAGAAAGTGGACAGCCAGGTGATCATCGACATGTGCGTGCGGTGCCACAGCTATGCCAAGACCGCCCTCCAGCGCCGCACCCCGGAGGAGTGGCCCAAGCTGGCGAACATGCACTCCGGGGTCCTCCCGATGTGGCTCTACCAGCTGCAGGACGTCCTCGACTGGGACGACACGCTGGCGGCGTGCGTGAAGGAGCTTGAGAAGCGGTTCCCGCTGGAGACCCCCGAGTGGAAGCAGTGGACGGGGGCCCGTCCGAAGGTGGGCGACGGGAAGTGGGTCGTCGCCGGGTACCAGGCCGGAAAAGGGGCGTACGGCGGCGAGGTCGCGCTGAAAAAGACGGGGGACTTCGAGTACTCCTACGGCGGGACGGTGGAGTTCGAGAACGGGGAGAAGCAGCCGATCGAAGGGAAGGCGACCCTCTACGGCGGCTACGCCTGGAGGGCGTCCGGCACCCTCGCCGGAAAACCGATCCGCGAGGTGTTCCACATCTCCGCGGACGGGTCGACCTTCACCGGAGTCCGGTTCGACGACCCGCACTTCGAGCTGCGCGGCGTCGAGACGCGCGCATCCGCCGGCGCCTCACCGCGGATCCTGTCGGTCATGCCAAAGGCGCTGAAGGCCGGATCGAAAGACGCCACCGTGACGATCGTGGGGACCGGGCTCACGAAGGAGGTTTCCCTCGGCGACGGCGTGTCCGTAAAGAAGGTGGTCTCCGACTCGCCGTCGAAGGTGGTGGTTTCGGTGGACGTGTCCGAGAAAGCCGCCGCGGGATACCGGAGCGCAAAGTCGGGAGGCGCGGAGGCGGGGAAGCTGCTCGCGGTCTACTCCTCGATCGACTACATCAAGGTGGTCCCGTCCCCCGCGATGTCGCGGACCGGCGGCCTCGGATACGCGGTCAAGCAGCTCGTCCAGTTCGACGCGATGGCGTACAGCAAGGGTACCGACGGGGTGGCCGGAAACGAGGACGATGTGGAGATCGGGCGCGTCCCGGCCGCATGGAAGGTCGCGGAGCTGGCGAGCTCCAACGAGGACCGGGACGCGGAATTCGTCGGGACGATCGACGGGAACGGCCTCTTCACCCCCGGGGACGAGGGGCCCAACCCGAAGCGGGCCATGAACGAGAACAACATGGGCGACGTCTGGGTGACGGCCAGCTTCAAGGCGCCCGGCGGGGAGACGCTGTCCGCGAGAGGATACCTGCTCGCCACGATCCCGCTGTACGTCCAGAGGCCGGTCCAGTAAGGGGCGCCCGGGTGCCAGCGGGCCACATCGCCGGAACGGCGCAGACGGGGACACTGCTTCCGCACCGTCGCTTCACGGCAGGGGGGGAGGAGTACCTGTACGCGGCGGAATCCGGTGGCCTCTTCCGGATGGACACCGAGATCCGGAAGGCGTTGTCCGCCCTTCCAGGCCCGGAATCCGCGGCGGTCCCGCCGGAGATCCTCTCCGACCTCCGGCGGGCGGGACTGCTGCGGGCAGGCGGGGGGGCAGGGAGCGCAGCTCCGGCCACGCCCCCTCCTTTCCGGCCGCGGACCATGGTTCTCCTGCTCACCTATGCGTGCAACCTGGCGTGCCGCTACTGCTACGAGGACCATGAAGGGTGCACCGACAGCAGGGGAGGGACGGGCGCCGGCGCCGGCAGGGAGTCCCCTGGGCCCGACGCGCCGGCGGAGATGTCCCCCGAGGCGCTCCGCCGCAGCGTGGCGTATCTCCTGGACCGCGCCGCGTCCCCGAAGGTGTCGGTGACGTTCTTCGGCGGGGAACCGCTGCTCCGGTTCCCCCTGCTGAAGACGGCCGTCGTCGATGCGCGGAAGATGGCCGCGGAACGGGGGAAGGAGATCTCCTTTTCCGTCACCACCAACGGTACGCTCCTCACCCGGGAGATCGCAGGATTCCTCCGGGAGAACCGCGTGTCCGTGTGCATCAGCATCGACGGACCCCCGGAGATCCACGACAGGAACCGTCCCTACGCGTCCGGACGGGGGTCGTACGAGGACGTGGAACGGGGCGTTGCCTATTTCCGGGAACGGGACGACGGGTTTCCGCTGGCGGCCCGGGTCACCCTCGGGCGCGGGGCCGTCGACGTGCGGAAGACCTTCGGGCATCTCCGCGGCCTCGGCTTCGACGAGGTCGGTTTCGCTCCGGCGAGCGCCGCGGAAGGGAGTCCCGCCGCGCTCACCGGACGGGAACTCGACCGGGTGATGGAGGAGTTCCGGCAACTGGCCGCGGGATACGTGGAAGACGTCCGGGAACGCAGGATGCCGGCGTTCTCGAACCTGTCGCAGATCCTCGCGCTGATCCACCGCGGGGACCCGATGCCGTACCCGTGCGGGGCGGGGATCGGGATGCTGGCCGTGGATCCGTCGGGGACCTTCTACCCGTGCCACCGCCTCTGCGGCATCGGGGACTCCTTCGGCGACCCGGGAGCCGGGATCGCCGAAGGAGCCCGCGTCCGGTTCCTGGAAGCGGCAAGGGATCGCCGCGGGAACGCGTGCGACGCGTGCTGGGCGAAGAACTTCTGCTCGGGGGGGTGCTACCACGACGCGTACCTCCGGCAGGGGGACCTCTTCGCCCCTGCCGTCCACTACTGCCGGTGGATCCGGGAGCTCTTCCTTCTCGGCCTTCAGACTTATGTCCGCATACAAAACGAGACGCCGACGTTCCTGGACGTGATGCTCGGCGAAAGGGGGGTTGCATGAAGCACCTGAAAGGGGTCAACCGCAAGGCGAAGGAGATCGAGAAGGGCCGGGAGGACGTCCCGGTCGTGGAGGCGCAGGGGATCATCCCCTTCATGCACACCTGCACGTCCGTGTTCAACCCCGGCTACGAGAACGACTGGACCGGGTCGACGAAGCAGCTGTGCACGCCGATCGAGACGGATCTCTTCGGGACCACCGACATGTACTGCTGGTGGCCGGGGCAGGCGCCCGACACCTACAACAACCCGGACTGGAACGCCGACTGCACCCGGGCGATGAAGGACTGGATGAAACTCAAGGTCGTCAAGCCGGAGTGGTAGGGACGCGAGGCGCGACCGTCGGCACGGAATACTCCCACGGAGGGAACGATACGATGAAGAAGACGTTCATTTTCGCGTTGGCGCTCCTCGGGGCGGCCCTGCTGGTCTCCTCGGGCAGCGCCCCGGCAATGGCCAAGGACATCCTCCTGCAGGGGATGATCCACAACCAGCTCAACATCCTGGACGGCGACACCGACGAGATCGTCGGGACGGTCACCACCAGGGGCAAGAAGGTCACCAACTTCACCTGGGACCCGAAGGACCTCGACAAGGTCTACACCATCACCGACTGGGGCCAGCAGATCGAGCAGCTCGACCTTGCGGGGAAGAAGGTGGTCCGCACTTTCCGCACCGGGAGCGGCAACGTGAAGGTCCGGGCGCTCGACATCGAGATCAACCCGGTCGACCCGAACCTGCTCTACGCCCTCTCGCTCCGGCAGCGGTGGCTGTCCGACGAGATCGTCGACATGACGCCCGCCGTGCTGGTGTTCGACCTCACCACGGAAAAAGTGGTGAAGGAGATCGAGATCCCGCGCGGCTGCACCAACATCTTCTTCGGGTACGACGGGAGCGAGTTCTACGTCACGGGGCGCGACGTCTTCGTCTTCGACCCGAAGACGGGGAAGCAGGTGAACTACCTGGGGCTGGCGCACCCGACCCAGACCGGGCTCGACCCGCAGATCTCCCTGAACATCTGGCGGCTGCACGACCAGTCGGGGATGGCGATGATCCTGGTCGGGAGCCAGGCGACGGCGAACAACCTCACGTACCAGGGGTACTACACGATCGACCTGAAGAAGAAGAGCACGGAGGGGTCGATGCGGCTCGTGCCCGAAATCGGCCCCCTCTACAACCAGTTCTCGGCGGTCGTCTCCCCGGACCGGAAATATTACTACATGGTCCTCAACAAGGTGGAGAAACGGGACTTCGCGACGAACGTGCTGCTGGCCACCGCCGACGTGGACAAGAGCTACTACACGATCCAGGTCAGCTCCGACGGGAAGAAGGTGTACCTGGGCGGCGGGGGCGACTCGATCCTGATCTACGACACCGAGACGATGAAGCTGCGGAAGAAGCTCGACACGCCGGGGGACGCGGTCCTCACGCACTTCCGCGTCCAGAGGCGGTAGGGGGCCGCAGGGGTGCTGCCGGCCCGGCACGTCAAGGCGGCGATCCCGCGGGATGCGGCGGCGACCGGCGTGGAACTGGGGATCTCCTTCCCGTTCCCCGACGGGCCGCCTCCGTGCCTCGCGGACGCGGCGCCCCCGGCCTTCCACGGGGCCGCACCTTCCCGGGCGTACGTGGGGAGCGAGACGTGCGACCGGCTCCTCCCTTCCGCGCGGGACCTCGGGAAGTGGGTTTCCGCTACGGCGGCGGCGGGATGGGGGATGACCCTCGTCCTCCCCCCGCTTCCGGCGGAGGCCCAATCGCACGCCCTGGAACGGGTGGCTTCCCTGTCGGGAGTCCCGGGGGCGGAGGTCGTCGCGAACGACTGGGGGACCGTCCACCTTGCGAGGAGGCGGTTTCCCGGCCTGCCGGTCGCCCTGGGAAGACTGACGCACAAGGTGCTTCGCGACCCCCGGGTCGCGGGATATTTCGACTCCCCGGACGCCCCCCCCGCAGCGAGGGCTGCCCTCTGCCGTTCCGGTGAGCTCTCCCCCGGGTTCCGGACGCTCATGGAACGGTACGGGATCCGCCGCCGGGAAGTCGACCCGTACCTGCAGCCGCTCGCGAAGGAGGAGTGGGGAGGCCGGCCGGAGCGGCTCACCGTCCACCTCCCGTACCTCTTCGTGACGATGGGGCGCTCCTGCCTGCCCGGAGCGATGCACCAGGAAAACCCGGAGAGGTTCCTGGCGGGAGGTCCGTGCCGGATGGAGTGCCGCCGGCATGCCATCGAGTTCCTTCTCCCCGATCCCGGGGGGAACGGCGGCGGGAAGCGCCTCCTCGCGCTCGGCAACGGGTTCTACCACGCCGCGCCCCCGCCGGTGGTCGAGCGGATCCTCGCCCTTCTCCCGTCGCACCCGCAGGTGGACCGGATCGTCCTCTCCCGCCTTCTTCCGGGAGACGCGCCGTGGTGAAGATCACCGTCCCCGTGAGCCACCCGGACGAGGTGGAGATGCTCGCCGGGAACGGGGCGGGGGAGCTCTACTGCGGCTTCGTCCCGCCGGAGTGGCTCGCGCGATACGGGGGGGCGTTCTGGCTCAACCGGAGGGGGCCGGTGGCGGGGAACCTGCAGAGGAGCGAGGAAGTGACGCTCGTCGCGGAGCGCGCCCGCGCCGGCGGCATCCCGCTCTTCGTCACCTTCAACGCACCCTATTACACCCAGGAGCAGCAGGAGTTCCTCCTCCCGGTAGTGGGGGCGCTCGCGGCGGAGGCCGGGATCGACGGCGTCATCGTGTCCGACCTCGGGTTCCTCGTCTCCCTCCGGGAGGCGTACCCGGGCCTCCCGGTGCACGCCAGTTCGGTGGTGGCGACCCTCAACCCGGGCATGGTCGAATTCCTCGCCTCTCTCGGCGCCGCCCGGGTGATCTTCCCCCGGAGCCTCTCCGTGCGCGACATCGCCGCGCTCTGCGGAGCCGCCGCCGGACGGATCGAAACGGAGGCGTTCGTCCTGAACGAGGGGTGCGTCTTCGAGGAGGGGTACTGCATGACGACGCACCGGACCGCGGGGGCCCTCTGCGTCCAGCTCCCCGAGGTCCCGCACCGGTTCGTGCCGGTCTTCGGTGCGCCCCCGGCCGCCGGGCCCCCGGAGGGAGGCCGGGAGCTGTTGGGGTCGTTCCGGGACTGGGTCTGGTTCCAGAACGGCTGCGGGAACACCATGACGGCCGGGGGGATTCCGAACGGCCCGTGCGCGCTGTGCGCCCTCTTCGACCTCGCCCGCACCGGGGTGACCTCGGTAAAGATCGCCGGGCGGAGCAGTTCCCCCTTCCGGAAGCTCGCGAGCCTCCAGCTGGTGCGGGCGGTCCTCGATCTCGTGGAAAGGGGGGCGACGCGGGAGGAGGTCGCGGGAAAGTCCAGGGCCCTGCGGAACACTCCGGATTTCTGCGATGCCCGGTACATGTGCTACTACCGGGAGGCGCACCCGTGAGAAAGCGCCTCCTCTCCCTGTGGAAATTCGTCCGGCCCCAGCGGGGCGTCCTCGCGGCGACGCTCCTGCTCTCCCTGCTCGGGACGGCGGCTTCCCTGTACGCCCCGTTCCTCACGAAGCAACTGGTCGACGACGTCATCCTCAAGGGGGATTGGGGCGGCCTTCCCCCGCTTCTCGCCACCATGGTCCTGTTCGGCGCGGCGGGGATGGTTCTCGGGGGGGCCGGAAGCTACCTGTACACCCGCGGGTCTTCGCGGATCCTCGTCGCCATGCGGGCGGCCCTCTTCGGGCACCTCGAGCGCGCCGAGATGCGGTTCTTCGCCCGGACCCGGGTCGGCGAGATCGTCGCGCGGCTCAACAACGACATGGTGGAGGTCCAGGGAGTGCTCGTGGACGTGCCGCTGGCGTTCGTCGTCAGCGTGGTGCGGCTCGCCGTCGCAACCGCCGTCCTGGTCTCCATGTCCCTCCCCCTCTTCCTCATGGGGAACCTCCTCGTCCCGCTGGGGGTGGTCGGCCTCTGGCTGTCGCGCGGCGTCATCACGTCCATGAGCCGCGAGCTCCGGGAGAAGAACGCGTCGGTCGGGACGCGGATCATCGACACGTTCACCGGGATCCGCCTCGTCCGCGGGAGCGCGACGGAAGGGGAGGAGCTTGCGCGGTTCACGCGGGAGAACCTGTCGCTGGTCGATTCCGTGCTCCGGTTCCAGATGGTTTCCTCCCTCTCGCGCGGGATCCCCTCGTTCGTGCTGGCGTGCTCCGCGACCCTGGCCTTCCTCTACGGCGGCTACATGGTGCGGGACGGGGCGATCTCCGTCGGGACGCTGGTGGCGTTCACCGCCTTCCAGGTCCAGCTGATCTCCCCGCTGCAGAACCTGCTCGGGCAGTACGTGGCGCTCCGGAAGGGCCGGGCGTCGCTCGAGCGGGTCTTCGAATTCTTCGACGTCCCGATCGAGACGGACGCGGAGGACGGGGAGGAGTTCGTCTCCCTGCGGGAGGGGATCTCCCTCGAGGGGGTGACGTTCTCCTACGGGGGGGAAGGGGTCGTTCTGGACCGCCTGACGCTGTTCCTCCCCGCCGGGAAGACGACCGCCATCGTCGGCGGGAGCGGGGCGGGGAAGTCGACGCTGGTCGACCTGCTCCTGCGGTATTACGAGCCGCAGGCGGGGGAGATCCGCGTCGACGGGGTGCCGCTTGCGCGGTTCCGCCGCGATGCGCTGCGGCGCCGCGTGGCCGTGGTCTCCACCGAGCCGTACCTGTTCCACGGCACCCTCGGGGAGAACGTCCTGTACGGCGCCGCCGGCGCGGACCCGGCGCAGGTCGCCGCGGCCGTGGACCGGGCGGATCTGGGAGAGTTCGTGCGCTCCCTTCCGGAAGGCCTCGACACGATCGTCGGGGAGCGTGGGACGGCCCTCTCCGCAGGCCAGAAGCAGCGCGTGGCGCTAGCCCGGGCGTTCCTCCGCTCCCCCGAGTTCCTGGTCCTCGACGAGGCGACCTCCTCTCTGGACGTCCTGACGGAGGAGAGGGTGCGTTCTTCCGTGCGGGAACTCATGCGGGGCCGGACGACCCTCGTCATCACCCACCGCCTCCACGCCGTCCGCGATGCCGACCGGATCGCAGTCCTCGAAGGCGGCAGGATCGTCCGGGAAGGGTCGCACGGGGAGCTGGCGGGAAGCCGGGGCGCGTACAGGACGTTCCTGCGCGTGTGCGGCGACGGGGGGGAGCCGGAAAGGGCCGCGGATGCCTGAGGGACGCCAGATCCCGTGGGGACCGAGGGGGGACCGGGAACCGGCGGGCCGGGGCGTCGCCGTGTTCGTGATCGACTCGGGCGCCAACCCGTCCCACTCCCACGTACGGGAGGTGTCGGGGGGCGCCCGGCTGTTCAAGGGGCCGGACGGGACGATCCGCCGGGATGACGGCGATTTCCGGGACGACATCGGCCACGGGACGGCCATCACGGCAGTCATCCGGCAAGTCGCGCCGGCCGCCCGGGTCCACGCGGTAAAGATTTTCTCCGGTTCCCAGGCCGCAACCGTGGACGTCCTCGAGGCCGGGATCGCGTACGCGATCGACGCCGGGGCGAGAGTGGTCAACCTGAGCGTCTGCGTGGAGGAGGACGTGCGGTCCCGGCCGATCGGGACATTGAGCCGGGACGCCTCGGAGCGGGGGGTCATCCTGGTGGCATCCGCGAGGAACGGTTCGGGAAGGAACGGCTATCCCGCCCTTCTGCCCGACGTGATCGGCGTGGCGGCGGACTGGCGCCTCGGAGAGAGGTCGCTGCGATACCGCGCGGGGAATCCGATCGAGTGCAGGGCCTCCGGATGGCCGCGCGGGCTGCCGGGCCTCCCCCGGGAGAGGAATTTCCGGGGAAACAGCTTCGCGGCCGCCAGGGTTTCCGGAATGGTCGCCTGCTTCCTGGAGCGGCACCCGGACGCGGACCTCGCAGCGGTCCGGGGGATGCTCCGGGAGCGGTACGGATAGCCGCAGGGCCTCGTTTGTCATAATTGAGACGCCGTTCCCGGCTTCATCTCAAATAGTGGAACGGGCGCCTGCCGTGCCAGCAGGCGGCCGGTCCGGGGCGGATTTCCACTGAAAGGAATTTACAATATAAAACAGGACGTTATGATCGACAATCCTTGTGGCAGAGGCAATATTTCCGTATTGGAACGCCGTTTGCTTGCAATGTTTCCGGCACGGGTCAGCAACCATCAAGGGGGGAGGGGGAAATGATCAGAAAAATCCTGTTTACGGTCACCGTGGTCCTTGCAGCGGCGGTCGCCGCGTGGGGCGCCTCGCCCAAGGACGTCGAGCGCCTTGGCAAGGACCTGAACTACGCCGGCGCCGAGAAGG